>CAZMAZ010000011.1:18281-20430 GCA_964564255.1 uncultured Clostridium sp.
GGGCAAAAAAGCCTAATCTGCCTCTTGACATCCTCTTCTCTCTGTGTTATAATTAAATAAAGACAAATTGCTCATAAGGAGGCTTGTATATGGCACAAACAAAAGAAACCGTAAATGGCAAGTATTTATATTATAAAGACAGGCCCCTGGTGCGGGAAGAAAACACCATTTGCTACGGAGACATGAATGAAAAGTGCATTTTGATTTTGGAAATCATGTCTTATCGGGAAGAACACGGAGTCAAGGTTCCTGCCAATATTTTAGTACAGATCATTGATTCAAAAGATCCTTCCAAAATTATTCGTCAAGGACAAAAGGTCGGTCTGAACGACGCTTTCGGCATGGGACTGATCTGGCTGGAACATGCGCTTGGCAATGGCTGAAAAATCTCTGTAGACCATAAAAAAGCGGCGTCAATTGCTTGCATGCCTTTGACGCCGCTTTTTTGTTTTTTCTGCTGATATTTCAAAACATTACCATATATCATCATACCGTAAAAGGGTCTGCAAGTAATGTTTGCAGGCTCTTTTGCAATCGATGCAGGCAAAATTTGAATTATTTGCCGCACGACTTTTTTATTTGGAAAACAATCCGCTGTATTTATCTTCCGCACCCTTTTTCTTAGCTCGGACACGAACGGTGTAAGAGGTATGCCAAATATTCTCTGCCCCGTCTGCAATCAAAACAGATCCCGGCACAAACCAGCTCCAAGAAGAGGCAAGTGCTGTCGGAGATTGATTCCACAGCAAGAGAATGGCGACAAACGCCAACACACAGGTCAAAATCGCCGTGCATATCATAATCAACCATTTATGAATGCCGAACTTCCGTCCGTCCAACGCGGTTTGCACTTTGAAAAGTCCGTCAACAAGCACCATAACCGTTACAATATGTCCGGTATATGTGGCAAGATTATCCGGATAGATAAACATTACAATGCCGAATAAAAGCATCAGTGCGCCCAGTGCAAGGTCGAATTGAAACGCCAAATGATACAAGTCATTGGCAAAATAACCGAGCAATCTGGCACCGCCGCTCAGGCAAAAAACACCACCAATCAAATAGCACTGTAAGGAGCCTCGAATATGCTCGGGAAAAAGCAACAGCGAAACACCCAAAAGCAGTGTCAACACGGCACAAAAAATATATATGAGCTTAGCTTGTTTGACAATATCAATTTCTTGATTTTTTCGTAAATTCATTTAGTCGCCTATCCCTTCCGGCATGCTTTGCCATTCCGTATCTGTTTTATGTTTCTCAATTTCTTCTTTTATTCTATCTTGCTGTCAGAACCCGAACTATCGATTTTTATGGTCCGCACAATTTTGCAAAATTTTCGGCATGCTTTCTTCATGCAATATAAGCAATTGCTTGGCTATCTGTTCGGGATCGTCTTTCATATCATGGCGAAGCCATAGAGAATAAATGCCGAGAAGCGCCTGGCGATAAAACAGGGTCGGCAGATTCAAATTGATCTCCCCTAAATGCAGATTTTCGCATTCCCGTTTCAACGCACAAACGATTGGTTCTTCAATCACTTGACCAACATACCCCTCAAACACATCATACCCGACCGACATATAAATATTGCGAACGGCACGCGGGCAGGTCTCGGAAAAACGTGCTAACCGCACAAATCCCTCTGTCCATGTATCTTTTGCACTTCCCGGATCTGCGGCGGCAGGACCTGCACGAAACAAATCTTCCACCAACGCGTACATATCCTGAAAATAGTAATAGAAGGTGTTCCGATTAACCCCGCAGGCATCGACGATGTCCTTAACCGTTATTTTTTCCAACGGATTTCGCATTGCCAGTTTAATAAAAGATTCTATAATCGCATTTCGCGTAAACTGCGGCAAATTCGGTTCCCCTCCTTTCTTTCGTAACAGACAAAAACTTGTTTTCATTAGGGAAACACTGATTTAATGAGGTGGTACAGATTCGGTGCAGATTTTTTTGCCTGCAATTGCGAAAAACGCAAGATGTACTGGAGGTACTTCGCGTTTTTCGGCAAGAAGCAGGAGGGAAAAGATGTGCCGAAGATGTGCCGCCGAATCAATCAGCGGTTCCTTAGTATTGTACCATATTTTTCCGCCGTTTGCAATAGACAATTTACCGTTTTTGGCTAAAACCGTCTTGACAAATC
>CAZMAZ010000012.1:0-11477 GCA_964564255.1 uncultured Clostridium sp.
TGCCGCGAGCGACCTCACTCCGACTCTGTACAGCGCGCCGCTGGATATCGAAGCCAATTGGTAATACTCATACTGCTCGTATTTCTTGGTCTCGGCCATGCGGGCTTTTTCTTTTTGTTCTGCCGTTTTCTCTGTGTCCTTATTCACCCAGTCGGTATGGCGTGCAACACCGACTTTGTCTTGTTCGGGATTGTAAATATTCTGATATGAGAACTGCGAGGACATATCGCCGAAAAATGTAATATCATACGATTCATCCTTATGATTTTTAAGTACGTCGTCGCCCGAACCGACTGTCGATTCCCTGCCTTGAGCATTATGCCGCCCGAGTATGCCCGATTTGCGGTCGTCGAACACAAGGGAATAAATCTTTACGTCATCGGCATTTTTCTTCGCATCGTGAACACGGTCAAAGAGCGAGCGAAGATGCACTGCCACCTCGATATCCAGATCGTCGTCACCGAGGGTAACGATCGCCAGATCGGTCGATCCGATGCGCTCATCCGTCATAACAAGCCGATCTATGGCGGATGTGTTCACATCCACGTCTTCATAGATCTTAACATCATAGCAGGCGTTCTGGCCGTCGGTGGGACAGCCGTTGTTTTTCAAGAGATCAGGGCACTGCCTTTCGATCATTCCCCGTACCTCGCCCGCATTGCGCTTATCGACAATGTTGATCTCGATCTTGTAGCCCACGAACTGAAAATACCACGTCAGCATCTTCAAAAACTCCATCCCGTAGGTCCCCATACCGACGATCATAACAGAAATGGTCTTGTTCTCGTGACGCTTGGCGATGTCGAACAGCTTCATCTCCGGCACGGTATTCCAAATAAGCTGCCGCTTTTCATCAATGCGACGCAACTTAAAGGTATTATCGCCGAACCCATCCTTTGCTGCCTGATCCAGCAATTTATCATATTTCAGCGAATCCAGGATATATGAAGCGCTCGGCTTGGAAGAGAAGACAAACACCTTGATATTATACTTGGCTTTCCCCTTGCGGGAGTCTTCTGCGCTCTTTTCCAGCTCGGTCGTGATCTTTGCCGCCTGGCTTATGTTCTCCGACTCGTCGTTGCCGATCAGGAAGATCTCGACCCCCGCCTTTATGTGTATGAAGTCAAGGTTTGAAACGTCCTTCTTCAGGCAGATCGCGTTGATATCACGCGCCTGCGTCAGAAGCTCAACGTCAGATTCCTCGTTATGCTCGAAGACCTCGGCAAACACGATGACCGATTCCTTCCCCCCCTCGCCGTAACGAATGCTCTTTGCCAGCGCGATCGACTTTTGGTTCAGCTCGGACATTATGTAGTATTTTCTGTTCCTGTTTCCGACCCAATAATAACGCCACTCGTCCCTCAAATTCTTGAAGAGTGACAGAACATTTCCGAGAGTCATTATCGGGGCGATGACGTAAAGGAAGGCGGCGTACAGCGAAAAACCGACGCGTATCGCGGTCATCTGGTCGCTGACCGTTGCCACGATAATGTCAAATTCGCCGTCAAGTATAAAGACCCGCAACGTATTGTGTACCGCTATCAGAAAGGGGCGGATCCAGCTGTATGTATCCCCAAAATCGTACGATGTATAGTAGATCGGAACAAACATCAGCGCCACGGAGATGAAAACTCCGATGGTAAAGAGCTGTACCGACGACAGCACACGCTTGGCGCGCCCCGCACGCCTGTAACGCTTGATCGCTACGGTCAGAAAGACTATACCGACGGCAAGCGAGGCTATTCCGAAAAGTATCAGCAATGCAGTCTTCATTCTTTACCTCCGAGCACGCGCTCGATCTCTGCTCCGTTCAAATGATTTTTCAGCATAAGCTCCTCCACCAATGCATCAATCTTATCCTTATTTTCGGATACCGCCTTGACCGCCTCTGCCATCTGCTCCCCGAGTATGCGGTTGACGGCGGCTCTCACCTCGGGGGCGATCGCTCCGCCGACTGTTACCGATGCGGGCAATACCGCTATACCGAATTCCTCATCCATGCCATAGGTGCAAACGAGCTGCTGTGCCAGCTTGGTAGCCGAAGCCAAATCTCCGCTCGCGCCCGTGGAGATACCGTCGCGCTCACCGTAGTACACGATCTCTGCCGCACGTCCACCCAAGGCGGTCCTGATCCGCGCCAAAAGCTCATCGCGGGTATAGATCGCCTTACCCTCGCTCTCCGCGTGCTGCATATAGCCGCCGTGATTACCCCTGGCAACGACAGTAAGGTAGGACGGGGTCTCGCCGCTCAGTCGACAAAGCAGGGTGTGCCCCGCTTCGTGTCTCGCCACGCGCTCAAGTTGAGAGGTATCCCACTTCTTCGTTTCGCCGTTATTGAATGTCTCGAACGCCTCCTCAAGTATGGCATCGGTCACGACGGTACTTCCCTCCCTGATCGCGGATCGCAGCGCAAGCTCGATCACCGAATCAAGATCGGCAAGGCTCATTCCGATAGCGCGAAGGGATATATTGTCAATCTGCTCAGCCGAGACGCGCATCGCGCTCTTTTTCGCGACTGCTCTTTCAAGGAAGGTCTTTCTGTCTGCCTTGCTCGGTAGATCGATATATACCCTGCGGTCAAATCGACGCATAAGTGCGGGATCAAGGCTCTTATCCCCGCCGGGCTCGACCTCAAAGTTGGTCGCGGCAAGCACGAAAACGGGCTTCGACGGATCGTTTCCAAATCCGTCCATCTCGGTCAGAAATGCCGTAAGGATCTCCTCCCCCGTAGCTCCTGCGTTCTCACCGCCCCTGCGCTCCTTTGCGATCGCGTCTATCTCGTCAATAAAGAGTACAGATGGGGAGTATTTGCGCGCGGTGCGGAAGAGATCGTGGACCAGATCCGCCCCCTCGCCCACATATTTCTTGAGAAATTGGTTTCCCTCCGCGGCTATAAAAGTTACACCCGATTCGCACGCCATAGCTTTTGCCAACATGGTTTTTCCCGTTCCGGGGGGACCGTAGAGGAGCACCCCCTTGGGAGCCTTGACCCCGGTACCCATATATTTTTTCGGGTTCTTGAGGTATTCCACAAAGTAGGTCAGCTCCCTCTTGGCGTCGCTCGCACCGATCACGTCGTCAAAATGCACGTCGGGCTTGGACGCCGAGCCGAGGACGTTCTTCGCATCCTCCGAATCGACCGACACCTTCATATCAAAATCAAACAGTTTAATATCGGCATTCTTACCGTTCTTCGAAATAAACTGTGCCGTCTCAAAGGTGACAATCTTGTTTTCCCTCGCTAAACGATCCATGCTCGCCTGACGGTACAGGTCGGCAGTGACCGATCTGATTCGGGCGGCAAGGGCTCCGCTGTTACGAGTGAGCTTAATCGTCCCCTTCACACCCTGGCGCAAAAACGACGTTTTCTCCGCCTCGCTCAAAGTGCTTCCGTTTCGCTCGATAATGTATACGGGCAACCCGTTGCCATGCTCACGTAGGAATTTGAAGAAATCGCGTGCCGGGGATTCAACATCCTCAATATTCAGCTTATTCAAAGATGCCGAGGACGCGCCACAACTCATATCAAGCAGCACAAGGTCAATGTTGCGTCCCTTTACCGCCTCGATCGCCGCATCAAGCTCCTTCACACCGATGATTTCGATGTCCGAGGCAGCGTCCCGGCAAGCAGAAACGGCAGAATCGTCGGCAAACACCAACACCGCAGAATCCTCCTCTGACGTAAACAGCGCCGCGACGTCGGCATTGGCATGGCTCATATCCACGCCGATCCTGATCCGCTCGATCTCCTCTATGCCCGTTTTAACCTTATCGGATGACACGAGACGAAAGAGCTCGTAAAGCTCGTCGTTAAAGAACGTCTCGGCGCGGCTTCGGACGGTTCGGGCATCGGCGGCTCCGCCTTCCGCAAAGAGCAACGCCGGGTAAACCGCCTCGTCAATGCTGAGCTTGATGCCCGTTTCCTTTTCAAAGCTCGCCGAGTGACGCTCGATCTCCTTTCTTGCGATCATAAGGAGGTCTCCCGCCCTCATATGGTTGAACATAACCACGTTGCCCGAGGCGAACCGTGAACAGATCGCCGCGGGGAAGAACGGAGTGTCGGTCTCGGGCTTGACATCGGTACGAAGAGCATTTATAACTACCTTCTTCGACACGGTCGAAAGGTCGACACGCTCGTTGTCGGTGTAGAGTTGCTTGCCGGCATTGGTCGTCATAATTATAATGGCATCGGAGAAGGATACCTCCTCATCCGTATAATTGTCGCGCAATCTGCCGGCATCAAGGATCTGAAGAAACAGATGGATTATACAACTATGTGCCTTCTCAATCTCGTCAAACAAAAGTATGCACTTAGGGTGCTCGGCAACAAAGCCCGTCACGTTGCCGGATTTTGAATTCTTGTAGACCTTATCGGAGCCGCAAAATTCCAAATTTGCCTCCTTGTCCGAATATTCGCTCATATCAAAGCGCATAAACGGGAGCTTGAGCACATCGGCAACCTTTTCGGCGAGGAAGGTCTTCCCCACTCCGGGAGGGCCGGCGAACAGGAAGGAGGCACGCGGGCGCTTTCTTGAACCGTCAAGCATCGACAGCATACCCGCTCGAAAATACCCGGTAGCAAAGACGTTTATGGCATTATCCTGACCGTGCACGTATTTTCGAAGCTCGGTACGGATCCGATCGGTATCCGAAACGAGCTCCGAAAGCTCGCTCCGCGGATCCCGCTCGCTGTCCCGGTCGGCATCGGTCCCATCATCCGACGTCAGAACATTGAGAATGCGCCGGATCTCCGGGGATGTGTCGTGCTTCTCCCTCTCGGAATCATCGGTTCCTTCCGTCGAGGATTCGGTCTCGCCCGTCACCCCGTTCTCACCTTCGGGATTCGTCCCGTTCTCGGATACGGTTTCGGAGTCCGTATGCCCATCCGAAGGCTGCGCGTTGATCGCGTCCTTGAGCGCCGCGTCTACGATCGCGGGAGGATCGTTGAGAATCTGGGCAAAAACCTCCTCGGGCGTAAGCTCGGTCGCGCCGTTCCTTTCGGCAGACTGCTTGGCAAGAAACATTGTCCTGTTCATATATATCTTGGAAGCGAACGGAACGTCAGTCATTCCGCTGACCTTCGGTATCAGCCTTGAGCTTAAGATCACTGCCGAGATACCGTGATCGGCAAAGAGCGCCTTGATCTTCCCGATGCCCTCATCATTGCTGTTGTTTCTTAGAACCGCCGCAGATGCCGCCAGAACGAACGCCTCCGCCGTGACCACATCTGAACGCGCACCGTCCATTAAAAGCGCAGCACTCCTTAATATGCGATCCAGTGCCTCGCTGTTTTTTATTTCTGCCATATAAACCTCTTTTGTGAATTTTTCTGTTCGGTTACCCGTGCGATCAAGGTTGCTGTTTGCGCTTTATCTGTACAACCCGGACCTGGTCGTTTTTCTGGAGACTGTCGCCTTCGCTAAATTCTTGGAATTCATTCCGCAGGTTTTTATGTACCCACTCGTATACCTTTTCCAATAACTCGGCGGTCGTACACTTAAAAGAAACAACGGACTTTTTCGCGTCCAGCTCCTTTTTGATCACCTTTTTGACGTTGTTTACAACATCACCCCGGTCATCTACCACCAGATCATTCCGATAATAGTAGTTCGCCTCAGTCGCAGTGCATTGCGGGAGCTCTGTCGGAGTTCCCTCAAAGTTTCTTGTCCTTTCGATCTCCTCGGTGGTTACGCAGAAATACCCATACATACGGTCTATCGCCTGCTGTTTATCCGCCTTTGTATTCGTGCCGTCGTCCCACGTCACGTCAAGGTGATAATACTCACCGTCGATCTTAACGATATTCCACGCATGACCGTTGTTCTCGCCCGGCTGACCGCTCTCGTCAATAATATTGCCGACTACCTCCGCGCACTCTATGCCACACTTCTGCAACAGGTATTGAATAGCGCGGGCATAGCCCTCGCACACTGCTTTCCCGTTAAGGAAGACTCCGCAGATCGTACGCAGGCAATCAATCCCACCTTCATTGCCGACCTGTTGTTGCTGCTCAAGGGTCAGCGTGTCGTAGTCAACATTGTCTATGACCTTTTTGTGCAGCTGTAACAGCTTGTCGTAATCACTCGCATCATTATTGATGTCCGCAAGGTAGTCTTCGACGCGCGCGTCGATCTTTGGCTGAAGGTCATCATCGACCTCTTCGCGTGTCGCCAGAAAAATCGGAGAGATCTTCGTTTTCGCGCCGGTGGAAGATTGTCGTATCGTACCGAGCCAGAAAAGCTCGGGGTGATCGTATTTGACGGCATTGAATATGTTAGTGACGTCATCCAACGATGCATTGAATTCAACGGGATCCTCGTCAAAATTCTGAGCCTTGTCAAGCAACACTTTATAGATGGGGCGCGCCTCCTCGGGCAAGCGGGAGTAATAGAAGTACTTCACTCTGCCGTCGGCAGGATCAATTGTATCGGTCGTGCTCGGTTTGCCTTCACCGTATAAGTCCTGCAAGTATTTGAAGGGATTGTTATTATACTCCGGATTTTCCGACAGTCGACGGACCATGAGCCTGTATTGCTCGCCGGCTATGTTTTGCGCCGACTCGTAGTAGTGCTTACGTACCTGGCTCAACGACGTCTTGATATCCCTGCGATCCTCAAGGTACTTAACCGCTACCCACGCAATGTGCCCCTCGGCCAGATCGTCGGGCAGGTTGGGAAGTTTCTCAAGCTGCCACGCGTAGGTCAACTGGCGAATGAGCAGCTCGTCCAGGCTATTGGGGGGGATCGTGTACTCTACGTGGATTCGTCTCTTTTTCAACTTTTTGTCAGGTTGATGGTATGCCTTCAAAGGGACATCCCTCACTCCGCGCCCGATGTTTGAGGGATCTTTTTTTATGCGATTACATACCTTCTCGGTCTTCTCCGGCACGATTATCTTATCGACATTCTTGATGCTGATCTGATAGGTATCCTCAAGATACTTCTTTGCTTTCCTAATATGCTCCTCGCAGTCCTTGTGTTCCTGGATCACGTCTGCAGAGCAGTTCGCGCACATGCATCTGCCGTCGTTTAACCTATTCACGTCGCGTTTTACATAGCGTTGGCCGCAAAAATCGCAAACATAGTCCCTTGCGATCGTGCTCATGGGAAGCACCTTGATATCGTGTTTGTCGTCGCCCAGCAGCTTTGCCAGCTTGTACAGGGATCCAATGTCAAAACATTCGGGAGCACTGTCAAGACCGTATTGCAAATACTTGTCATTTTTTCCGTTGTCGCTCATCACCCAAGTCAGATATTCGAAGACCGGCTCAAATATCTCACGGATCACATGCTCGCCCGATGCCATCAGCGTTGAAACAACGCCAAGGTCATCAATGCAATCCTCTATGATCAGGATGTTGAAGTCGTCAGTCGAAACGAAATCGTTCTTCCCGTTGGAGAAGACGACCTCCGCCTTTGGATTCATCCGCAGCACCGCCTCGGGAGTGTTGCCAAGATCCGCCTTATCACCGAGAACCGGGCAGACCGCGACCGAATCTGCGACAGACGGGAACATCGAATGAATCACCTCGTTTATGACGACCGCCGCAAGGTACACCGTCCTGTCGGTGTGATCCCCGAAGCTGCCGCATATGCGCACCGACATTACCCGCGCGCCTTTGTCGCCCGAATAAAAGCCACCGGCGAACCGAGCTATTATATCATCCGATCTGTATTTGGGTTCGAATTCGGTGCCGCTGAAGGTACCGTAGCGCCGGTAAACCTGCTTTGACAGATCATCATTTCCGTCATCATCCATACGAACGTAAAGTGCTTCGGCATCGTTGGTCGCCATGGTATGGGGATCTACCGTGAAATATCCGTGCGTGATCACCTCCATGGGTGTACGGAAGGACGACAGGTAGATATCGGTGACCGAAACCCCTTCCTCCTTGCGTTGCAGCTCAAAGTGCCTGATATCGGCTTCCTGCGGATCAAGGTCTACGCGGTACGTGCGATCCTGAACATACTGCCACGCATTGGTGTTCATACCTCCTATCACCAGCTGAGCCGTTATCCGCCCTTGACAAACGTAGGTCTCAATAATATTATAGATTCTTCCGTCGTGGATCAGATTCTGACCGTTGATATAATTCTGGGGCATTCTGCTGCGCGGAAGTGCAAGACTCACGGTAGAGTCGCCGTGAATCAGCTTAATCATATCGCGACCGTTGATCCGCTCAAAGATCCTGCCCTCCCGGCGAAGCATTACCCGAACCTCGGACACATACTTCCCATTCTCGTCAAAGCGACGGGACGAGTTGTATTCAAAAATATCGTACAGCTCATTATGGGGCACGTCCTCACCGTACAGCTTCAGCACGTAATGCAAGGTCTTGTCCAGATCACTGTTCCTGACACAATCCTTGATATCGCTGTTATTCTTCGCTAAAAGCTCCGCCTTCTCAAAGATCTCCGCCGTTGATATACCGCCGGCATTGGCTTTTATAAGAATCTGATCGGCAATATCCCTATCAGTGCTGCCGTCAACGGGTATACGCGCGGCAAGGCTCGTGTCGTTCCACTTATCGTTGATGTTTTTCGTGTAATAATCGCGCATCATATAGGGTCTGGAGAAGATGATTATCAGCGCTGCCCTGTCGGACACCATAGCGCTGTACTTTCTTACCGCCGCGGGCAGATTGTCACCCGAATCCATGGCGATTATAACCGAGTAACCGTTCGGATCGTAGACGGGCTTGTTCAGGCATATGCCGTACCCGTCAACGTCGATACGCAGGCGCTCATCGTCATTTGCGGCTATCGTCTCCTTGTAATCCTCATACGGAATGGAATCATCGGTAAATACAGCCACGCAATTCGCACCCGCTAACAAACAGGCACTTGCCACATTCATAACCACACCGATCTCCTCCCCGGTGTTGAGGAACTGATTGCAATTACGGCGGCCGTTTTTGTCAAGACTTCCCTCATAATTGTAGCAACGCACAAGGGTTCGAATATCATAGTGAGAAATATCAGTCGAATCAAGCTTAACACCCAGCATATTTTTCAGCACCCTATCAAGTCCCGCATTGCCCGTATCGTCAAAGCAAATGTACCTTACCTTGCCCGCCTTATATGCACCTTCAGACCCCAACTTTGATACGATATGCCTCAACCTTGTGTTAAGGATAGAGAGCTGACGGCGGCAGCAGTTCACGGTCGCGAGCGTATCAACAAAAACAATGCTGTCTAACCTCTCGACAAATCTGACGTGATCGCGTTCAAATTGTTCGGAACACAAGCAGGTAAGGGATGTCACAAGTATGCTGATATCATCACCGAAAAAGTCGTCTTCGCCGTTCTTGACCTTCGCAATACGCCAGATCGGATCATCGAAATTAAGTTTGCCGCGTTTCTCCCCCTGCATATATATGCTGGATATCTCGGACAACCCGCGCACGAGATAATCATAGGTCGAATCTATCTGCAAATCACTGTTGCAAACGAAAACGACATTATCACCGCGGGCAAAAATGACAGAAAGATATCTGAGAAAACACGAAGAAAAGCCGGAGAAGAATGATCCGTTGATCAAAATACTGCTGTCCGATCCGATCAGCTTGTCCAAACAGCCCAGATACGCATCGCGTACCTCTCCCGGTTGGCGCGGATCGGATTCCGCCGCCCGCCCGATCTTGACAGATATTTCGTGATGGTCGGCATTGCAGACCTCCTGCTCCACCGCTTTTGACAGATCGACGTCGCAAGCATAGCAGTCACCGAATTGGTCGCGTATTGTCTCGTGGATCTGATCAAGCGTAACATCATCGATAGGCTTCGTTTTGAGCTTGCCGTTCGACAACTCGGGGCAATCCTCGATGGGGCAGTCTTCGATCCCACTCAGGAAGAAAAAAGTCTCCCAGATAAGAAGCAGCGTGATGATCGGATACTTGTATCCCGAGGAAAAGAGCACAGTCGCCACGTCATACGGGATAATACCTATACCGAAGACCGCAAAAACCATATAGAAAACAAATGCGGCGGCATAGAATACCGACAGCACGATGCCGAGCCATTTCAAAATCCTTCCGACCAGAAACCATACCTCGGTATGAAAGAACTTTATTATACTTTGCGCTCGCTTCTGACCTTTCGTAAAATCCCTGCCATTCCCCTTCGGTATACGGAGCTCGTACTTTGTCATACCGATCCGCACGAGCATACCGACAGCTATGTACAGAACACCTATTGCAATGTTGATAAGTACAGCAACGGTGAGTGCAATGCAATATTCCACCCGATCACCGAGCGAAACCGCGTCCGACAGCGATCGCACAAACGGCAGATCGCCAATCAAACCGATCAACTCGTTCATCACCGCCAACAGGACGGTTACCGCGACGGTATATATCAGGGTATACACGACCACCCTGAAACGCTTGTGGGACACTCCCTTGGATTTGTCGCGAGAAAATACAAACGCCTCCCACAAAAGCGGCGCAGCCATCAAAACGACGGCGGCAAATATAAGCAAAACCTTAATAACTTGATCCACCTTAAGATGCCCCCCTCTTTCAATCGTCCGACGATGGGTCCAATATATCGGCGCCAATCACCGAGTAGAATTCCCTGTTTTTCCCGGAACAAAAAGGCTGCGTGTAATCAATTTTAACCTCGGTATCGTTGCTCGTGCTCTGCGAGGTGCCATTTTCGCCCGAATCTTTACCGTTGCTATTACTCGGGGCGTACTCAAGACGCGCCATCAAGCCTTCTATGGCTTCGCACCAAGCCCTCAGCTTCTTTCTGTGATGTTCGACCTTTACCGCCGCCGAAGCACATTCCGCCGCATATTTATATACGTCGGCACGGTAGTTGTATGTCGCCCTCAAGCTCGGAATATGATTATTCAAAAGCTTTGTATATTCATCGGCAACGGATTTGTTCGAGTCCTCCGCTTTTTTTACCGCTTCCTTAAATGACTTCCATGCCCTTTCATACCTATTCTTCTTCTGCGTCAGTGCAAAAACCGCAGACACCGCAAGCAAAACCGCGACCGGGATCGCTATCGATATCAGCGCAATAGCCAAAGTAACCGTGCTCTCGGCAATGGCGTTGCGCTGAATTACAACGAAGGGTATATAAGCGGCAACAATGGCGAACAGCATACCTATAACAACAAGAAAAATCTTCTTTTGCCTCTCGGTTATCTTGTCTATCTCGGACTTGATCCAATCACATTGCTCACTGATATCGGCAACGGCAACCGAACCGCCCTTGCAAGCCTCAACGTATTCGGAAACCTTTTTGACATACTCGGCGTCCGCCCGATTCTTGCGGACCTCAACCGCCAGACCTTGGTCGTCTCCTTTTTTAGGAGGCTTAAGGTCGCGCTTAAGATATTCTGCATCATTATTACGGGATCTTCCGGCGTACTTTGACAAAGCTCCAACTACCTTTTCATGAAGATCATTCAGATATGTATCAACCCGATCCTTGGTCTTATCGACTTCACCCTTCAAAGTCTCGGCATCA
>CAZMAZ010000012.1:11577-20418 GCA_964564255.1 uncultured Clostridium sp.
GCTGTATGTTGCTGTCTCTGCCTTTTTTTTCGCTTCATTATACTCGGCTAATCTTTTGGCAAGCGCTTTGCCCAATATCTCGCATTCATAAGGGTAAAAATATGGGGCGGAGTTGGCGGATTTCGCCTCCTTGGCTTCAGAGTTGGTGCGTTCCGCCTCCTCCTTGGCTTTCATATATTTAAGCAAGCATATGGCAATGTTCAATTCAAATCGCAGTTTCTCGGCCTTATTTTTTTTGCAGATCTGACCATCATACGGGCAGTCTGCCAGCTCAGTGCCGTGATTATTATTTTCTTTTGCCAAATTGTCGTATCCCATAGTTTCGGCGACTTTGGTAATACCGGGAGCAAGCTCCATGTTAAACAGTTCCTTGAGGGTCTTGCCCGCTTCCCATCCCACGTAATATATATTGCCGTCGACGTCTTTGACGAGGTCCTTACTGATCCTCTGACCGCCAAATGCCGATGTAAGATCCTTCAGGTTCTCCTGATTTATATCAACCGATTGACCATTCTTTATTCGGATGTCCTCCTCTCCGAACATGATCAACGTATTTGTCGGTTCTCTTCCCTCAACTTCACTCAACTCTTTCAAGACAGTTTTGTTGATATAATAAGTCAACAGCATCTTCATAGCTTCAGTGACCGTTTTGCGTCTGGCCGCGGTCACTTCTTCTGTTCCCATATGAGGGTATAATTTGTTTTCGGGCAGGTCTATATATATGACCACGTTGAAGTCATTGTTAAGTTCCTTGTAGCCGTCTATCAAGGTGCCCATCTGCGCTACGCAAGCCCGATAGCCGTTGTCTTTGTTCATCCAATCCGAAAGGGGGCAGCTCATCGGCACAAGGCTGTGGCACTCAATGGCGACCTCCCAAAGAAATTTGCTCTCTTTAAATTCTTTGCTGGAAGTATTTATAAAAAATGTATGCATATTATCACTCCCATTCAATGCAATCACCCCAAGGCGCCGATATTCGGCGCCTTGGGAGGGTGCAACGTAATTACAGGTAAAAACCGGAAAAGGGCCTTGACTTATTTAATCTTGTAAGCATTGAACTGTTCGATCCACTGTTCAAATTTCGACTCCTTATTCTTGCTCTCTCCGGAATCGTAGATTCTCTTAAGTATGCGATACTTAGCCGCATTGGCACTTTCTTCATCGCGCTCCATTCCATATGCCGTTACCATATCCGAAGCGATGCTTTGCAACGCCTCTAACATCTTGTTATGCACGTCCTTTATGTATCCGACAGCTGCGGCGTAACGAGTAACGACCTTCACGGGATTATACTCAGACGAGCTCTTTGTCAATTCCTGCAAGACCCTCGTCCCCTCGTAGCTATCAAGCCCACGAATATCTGCCGCGAACTGCTTTTCAAGACGCGGAATATCCTGGTCGACGAAAGTGGGATCCGCCCTAAGTGCGTTTACGAGAGCCGCAACATCAGTGGTCTTTACGGGAAGCCCATCGTGTTGGAGCTCAATATCTTCGTAGACCGCTCCGAGTGACCGTCTTATACAAGCGTTGCCGTCCTTGTTGCACTTGATCGTCCCGTACGCGATTGCCAACCAGATACCGCGGTAGAAGTCATTTGCAAACTGATCTCGCTTCGCCTTAGTAAGATACGGCAAATACCTGTGCCACGTCTTGTCAAGGTGCGGGGTAAGTATATATGCGGCCTCCGCATCTGCGTTGGGCTTGCCCTGATTATTCGCAAGAATATCCAGCATATTTTTAATTCTGCTGCAATAGTACTTGTAATAGAGCCCCTCATCATTCTCATAGAACTTGGGGATATAATCCGAAGTCAAACCGTACACCGAATGATAGCAGCAAAGCTCGTTTTTGGGATATGCGCCACGCGGCATTTTTTCAATGTCGCAGCCAAGTGCTTTTGCAGCACCAAACGTCTTTTCAACCTCGGGATCGAACCCCCAGAAAGTTTTTTCCAGAGTGTGCTTGCTTCCGAGCTCACCGGGAGTCTCGTCAACATATTGGAGCGATACCGCCGCCAATCTCTCCAACTTATTTTTATATCCATTAAACGCTGTCTTATGTCTGGCATCGGTTTCCTGCTGAATGATCTCTTTGTTATCGACGAGCCGGTCCTCAGAATTGAATCCTTTGGCACCGTTTGCCTCAAACTCCATGTCGCTGGCTTTGAAGATAGCCTGACAAATGTCAAGGTCGACCTTTTTCATTTTTTCGGGATCATTTTTGATCTTGCCCTTAAACTCATCCATAGTATCGCGAATGAAGACATAAACAATATCACGATCTCGATACTGTGCGTTGGCGGAAGCAGAAGGCCGTTTTTCCGCACAAACCATTCCGTAAACAGACTCGACAATACTCTTGTTGATGCTCTTTGAGCTTTTATCATTGTCGTTCTTCAGACCAAGCGATTGGTACATAGCTTCTTTCGCATCTTTACCATCGTAAACATACAGGATCTTTCCGTCCTTTTCACGTCCGGAGCTGATGTTCTTTGCCAAACGGGAATCGATACTCTTCCTGACGTCCCCCAAATCGGCAAAGAATGCCTCAAGCTTATTGATAAGGCATTTGACCCTATCAACGATAGCGGCGTATGCCTTCACCTGCAAGTACATTTTTTCATATTCGTCGCAAGCCCTGACCTTATTATTTATGAACCGCGCATATCCCTTTTCAAAGTTATTGGTAAAGTTTTCCTCGCCCTGATACCACTTTTTACTTTCCAAATAATCGGTAGGGGTCGATTCTTTATTTTTCGTCTTCGGATTGTCGAATGCATTTTGATCCGACCATTTAACAAGTAAATTTGTACGTTCTGTACTTATCAGCCTTTCAGCCGCTTTACGGTCGTTTTCAAGCTTTTCTACAAGCTTATAGAGTACGTATCTTGCGGCAACCGGGTGTATAAACTCTCTCTTGTCTTGGTTCTCCTCGGATGGCTTGGTAAGGAGACCAAAGACGGTAGACGGTTTCACATCCGCGGCATTGATATTGCCCATATTAAGGGGAAATACCGCATCAACTACCTTCCTTACATGCTCATCGATCGCCCCCTCGAAAGCAGTTATAGCTTTGTTAATAGTATTTTGGTCTTCCTCGACATCCTTCTTAAGTCGCTCTACATCATGCTCCTGTTTAACGTAAGCGTCCGGATCCTTCTTTCTTGCGTCAACTCCATTTTTCTTGTTTATGTCACTTACAAGAACTTCGATCTGTTGTTTCTTTATGATCGAATCGACGAAGTCGTCGGCTTTATCGGTTTCTTTGGTGCCATCACCCACGACAGTCTTATTTTTAACATCCTTCGCAATCGAATTGAAGAAACGGCTTACCGGAGTGGTGAGGTCCTCTTCCTTTTTGGGGACAAGGTTGTCAAATTGCCTTACGTACTCGGCTGCCTTGTCTATATTCCCACCGGAGTAATCACCGTCACGCTCGCGCTCTTTTTTCTCCCTGACAAGGGCATTGACCTCCTCATCGATCGTCAGCCAGCCCTCGGTAAGCGAATCCTCCGTTGCGCGAAGAGCGCAGTATTCCAGAACAGATTCGAAGGGGTATACGACCTTAGCCGTGCTGCAGGATCCGTATTCCGTATTTTGGGCACCGACTCTGTTCGTATACAAATTATCTTCTTCGGAATACATCTGGGTCTTCATAGGCGCGTAAAGCTGCATATAAACGATATGCGCAACCATTTTCTCGTAATCCTGAATGGTATTGAGGGTAACGCCGTTCGCATCCTTATCGTCAATAAAGAATGAAAAGTCAAACACAGGCTTACTTTTATTGATCCCCAGCTTGCTGCTGTCAAACAATCCCTGGATCTGTATAGGTGCCAAAAGATCGATTTCATCGGGCTTAAGTTGGGTCATACTGATGATATTCAATTCACGAATGGCAGCATAAGCGTTCGCATAATGAGCCATCTTGCGTTCCGAAACGTTTGCCCCGTGCTGGATGAAAATATCGGGGAGAAGAAAGATACCGCGTATCAGAACATCGGAACCCGCCAGATACTGTCTGAGCCAAAGTGCGACCTGAATAAACATACCCGAGCCCGAACCGCCGGACAGCGAAGATACTATCATAATTCTGATGGAAGACTTGCCGTCATTGTTCTTGAGCATATCGTTGATAAGCTCCTTAAGCGTGTCAAGCTTTCCCGATTCAATACAGTTCATAAAAGCAATTCTTGACTTAATACGAACCTCCGACGCCCCGTTAGATATTGTCTCACCGGCTAACAAGGTTGACATGGGGCACCACGATGCGGGATTAAGGTAACTGTAACGGTTCAAATACGTTCCGATCGTATCGGTTCCGCCGGTTGCGATAACGGGCAAGCCCGGATTGTTCCTCTCCAAATTACTATTGTCATTTGAATCGGTATCCAATACGGCGCAATATATATTGCCGTTGCTGTTGATACCCTTGTTGTTTTTGCGCAGCTCCTTGACAACGTTTCCGACGACCCTGCTGCCTGTGCCGCCTAAACCGATTAGTAAAGTTTGTGCCATAGTTATATTCCTCCATAATAATATTTAAACATTATCATATGACATATGCAAGTATATATCCGCGCCCGATAACCTTTCTGCCGTTGTAGGTCTCGTCAATACGATCCGGAAAAACCAAATATTGAGCGCCTATTGAACTGCTTCCGCAAGCGAAGATCTTCGTCCCGGGAGTTACATCTTCCATGTCTTCATAATAATCCAACTCACGTATATCTATGTCGCTTCCGGCATTAGCAATGCCTTCGGGAGTTTCCAATTCGCTGTCCCCGGATACAGGTATGACCAAACATTCATATCCCGTCATTTCGCAGCTGATTCCGCCGCCGTACTCGGCACGAATGCTTAATCCGTTTACATTGACGAAGTCAGCAGTTTTTTTGAACTTAAGTCTGCCGTTTCCCTTTTTGATCTTATTAAACACATAAAGATTTTTGGCTCTAAAGTTACTGATCGTATGTTTCCCGTCGTAATAATATACCTGCCCCACGTAAAGTTTTGCGCCCTTGACGTACCGGGGCTTATTCACGATGGTGACTATGTAGATGATCGTGACGACCGCCCACGCGATCTCCAGCAACAGGGGCAGGAAGACGTTCAGCAGGAGATATACCGCCCCCTCGCCCGTGACCTTGATGGTGCTGTCGGCTTCACCGAACGCCGAGCTCAGCGTAACCGTGATATCCTTGCCCGAAAGCCCGAAGTAGTGTATCCAGTTCGTAAACCACGTCCAAGGGGTCAGGGTATACTGATCCTCGCTGTACGGGGTTACGGTAACGGTACCGTCATCCGCAAGATCTATGTCGTATTTGAGAGATGAATATTCCTCGTTCAGCAGCACCGAGAACTGCCCCTCAATAGCCGCCTTGGAGAGCTTTACACCGTCCTTGGTGATATAGAACGACGTCGATACCTGATTTCCGAACAGCTCGGTCTTCTTGATCGGACTGTCGGCTTCGATCGGAACCACAAGGTAAACGACCGTTTCAACCGTATATCTACCGCTCGCCGTAGCCCCGTTGTCAAGTGTGCATTGGACATCTACGTCATAGCTCCCCGCGGGCAGAACCGTAGCGCTTGCCTTATTGGGGGTGAACACGATCTTTCCGTCGCTTGAATAGGTTACAACACCGTCGTCACCGTCGGGTGAGACCGTGATCACCGGGTTCAGTGCCTTTACCTCCTCGGGGTCGGTGACCTCAACGCCGTCTGCGTAGACGGTAAACAGGATCGACATATCCTTGTTACTCCCGATCTGCTCGGCCTTAACGCTTGAAGAGTCGCCACCGTACGATGCCGCAACGGTATACACGACCCGCTTGACATACTCGGTCGGGGTAAACTTTGCCGTACATTCGATAGGATTGAAGCCGTCGATGATCACGGATGCCGTGATCTCGGTCTCGATATTTTTCAGGGTATAGTCGGACAGGAACTTGCCCGCCCCCGAGACCTTGTATACCTCCTGCCCGTTTTCACGAACGGTGATCTGAAGCTCGGTGCCCGTAGGCATAAGCGACGGATCTATCTCCTTGTCCGTCCCCATCTCGTAAATCTTGTACGAGACCGACACACGGTCGCTTTCCATAGAATCGGCAAGCGCATTGAAGTTTGAGAGCTCCTTGCCGTTCAGCGAGATGGTCATGCGTGCCTCAAGTGCCGGCTCAAACAGGACCACGACATCATCCATTGATATCTTTTTATCAAACTTTATGGTATAAGTCCCGGAGTCGATAGCTCGTTGCGAATCCCCGATCAGAAACGCGCCGCCGACCAACGCCGTATTGACCGGATAGCTCAGCGAGGCCTGCCTGCTCACGGGAATATTCGAGTTACCGTAGCTCGCCCGCGAGACCTTGGCATCCGAGCCCTGTACAAAGACGACTATATTAAGCAACGGAATGGCGGACGACACCTGTATCGCATCATCGCCCACGAGCTTGAGCGAATCGGGGTTCAGCCTGGTCCTTCCCGATATGCGGTCAGCCATGCTCGACATAGCCTGTATAATACCGGGAGCATCGGCAGCTGTGTAAGTGTAGATGCCCTTGCCGGCGTCCTCATCGGGCATGGTCACGCCGTTGCCTATGCCGAGGAAGGTCACCTGAGGCGTTGACCCGTTCGGCATCTGAGTGGACACATAATTGTTAAGGTTTGAGTTCAGTGCAGCCTTATCATCCGGGCCGATACCGTCACGGTCAAAATTACCGTCGGTAATGACGACCAACCAATATTGCGTGTTGGGGTTGGAGTCTGCCGTGTTCTTCAGCTTGTCGAACGCCGTTATAACAGATTGATAAGGCGTCGAAGTCTTGGGGCTTTTTGACTTGATGTTATCCACCGAGCTCTGTATCGCTCCCGCCGAAAGATCGACCTCCTCCGACTCATGGGGGGCACTCATATATGTAACAAAAAGCTTGTCGTCGCTGTTGAGCATACCGCAAAACGCCTGCAATGCATAGTTGGCGTACGCCCATTTGCTGTTCGGATCGGTTTTATCGAGGCCCATACTGCCGGAATCATCGCACACGACCGAGACGATCTTTCGTATATAAAGCGACTCAGCCGAGACCGTAGTCGGAATAAGAGCCAGCACGGAGCATATAAGCACGGCGGCCAACACCGCAGAAATTATTTTTTTCATAAAAAAGTCCTTCTTTTCTTCCGGCTTTCGACAGAAGGTGCCGAAACCCTTTCTTACATAACCCAATCAAGCCCCGACTGTTTTTTCGAGGCTTGATACTATGGCTATGATCAACTTTCCTTGGCAATAAAATCGTTAACGCTCAGAAAACCCTTGTCGACCGCGAAGAACATATCGTTGTAATGATCGACCGTCGCGCAAGCGCAAGAGATCATATACTGCAAAAGATCCTCTCCGATACGGCTCTCCATAAAGTGCGCCGTCATTCTGAAGGCGATCGAGCCGTCGGCAATATCGTAGTCAAAGCAACCGTCGTTCAGCCCGTAGGTGGCAACACAGGTCACGATCGCGCCCTCAAGCCTCTTGCTCTCACTCATCTTAAACGGCAGAGGCGAGGTCAGGTAGATCAACTGCGCCCCGACATCCACGGCAAGGACAAACTTCATCGGGAGGTCGTCGCCCTGCACTCCGAAGTGAACAACCAGGTGCTCGTCATCCCGTTCAAAGCCCCAATCTCTTTTTTCGATAGCCGAGCAAAGAGTCTGATATACCTGCTTGGCATCTGCCAATTTTTTTTCGTCATCCATTTTTCAATTCCTCCCTTAATCGGTTAATGTGGAAATAAGCTGCTCAAAGCCGATCATTCCCTTGGCGAACATAAAAAGCTTGTCATTGTAATCATCTATGGTGTGAAAGGCGCACCCCAGCATACAGGAAATCACTTCCCCGCTAACGTGACTGTCAACATAACTGCTTGTCAAGCGGAAGTAAATAGTTCCTTCATTGATATTAAAATCAAAACAACCGCAAATAAGCTTGTTGTTTATAACGCTTGTTATGACCGCGGCGTTCAAACGCTTGTCCTCGTCGAAGACGAGAGGCAGACGCGAAAGCATCGATACAGTGTCCTTCCGTTCATCGACCCGGATAATGACGTCCATAGGAAGATCATCTCCCTTCGCCGAGCAAAAAACGGTCATATCCTCGTCGTTCTTCTGATAATGAAACTCTCGAGCGTCAAGCGTTTGGCAAATAGCGTCATACATAGCCTTTGCCTCTACCGTGCTATTCCATTCCGACATAATCGTATCTCCTGTTTTGTTTTTATTTTATCGCCACTGCGCGATCAACATTGTTATGTTTTAACCTGTAACGGGCAAGCCGTTAAAGTGGATAAGTGCAACCCGCGCATCGGACTTTAAAACTACCGATCCAAAAGCCTCTGTTGCCGATCCGCTTGATCTTCACGCAAATCCGATACAGATACAGATTTAAATATGTGCACTTACCTTTGGCTTTCGATCACATCCTGCCACCTTCTGTGGGTGGTGTGTTTGATTATTTGGCTAATCGTGGATCAGCTCCTATTCAAAAACTTGATGTGCTGGCGCGGATGCCCCGCTTTCTTCAAAAGTTGGTAAACACCGTCCAGCGCCATCGACAATTCCCTCCAAAAAATTCTCACCACATATTTCTCAATATGTCATAATCGTACAACTTCACATAGTAGATCATATCATATCCTCGTTCTTTTGTCAATGCTGTAAGTCTGATTTTTTGTCGAAAAACCAAAAATCGGTGTAGCCAAAATGACCAATGCGTTGAAATGCGTTCATTGGTCCTTTTCGGCTGGCGATTTTTCATTAGCTTCGGTTGCTTTGCTTTTATGTTCACCACATATTG
>CAZMAZ010000013.1:0-19311 GCA_964564255.1 uncultured Clostridium sp.
CACCCGGCTACGCTATATTGAGCACATTCCCGACAAGCAAGTGTACAAACAGCACCTGCGGTGGTGGGAATTTCCATTATTCCAACGGATACCATTATAAAAACGGAACCTCAATGGCTGCGCCCTATGTAACCGGTGTTGCGGCATTGATGTTGACGGCAAATCCGTCATTGACCACCGCGCAACTGAAGAGCTTGTTGATGGAAAACGTGGACACAGTCAGCGGTTTGTCGGACTACTGTGTTTCCGGCGGCAGATTAAATGCGTACAAAGCCGTGCAGGCGGCGGATGCGCTGCATGTACACACATGTTCGGATTGGATTAACACGGGCGGCTGGATGCATAGGGGCACTTGTGAGGATTGCGGCAGAACAGTAGCTGCGCAACATCAATATGTACAGCAAGGGGCTACCATTACTTGCTCTCAATGCGGGCATACGTTTTATTTATATCGTGTCGAAGATCAGATAAAATAAGCAACAAATCGGGCGGACCTTCTGATAGATGACGCAAAACGTTGCAGGACGGCGGAAACAACAGAAACAATAAAAACCGAATCATAAAAACCGGGGCTGCCTTTGCGGCGCAGCCCTTGTTGATTGCAACGATATTTGGCATGCAGCCATATGTTGAGCGGGATATTATTGAAAAACAATAAGTTCCATCCGAGCAATTGCTTGGATGAAAATATCCTCTCAAAGTCAAAAAATTTCAAAGCCGAAAAAATACTTGACACATCCGATTCTTTATGTTATAATAATTGCAACAGGTACAAAATTGTTTGAAACCGTAGTTTATTGCTTTTATTCGGCAGTCGAAAGGAGGATAATCAGCCGATTAGCGGACAACCCATAGCAACCATTTTCGCAAAAAACAAATTTTTAAAATGAAAGGAATGTTTACTATGAAACGACAATACTTGCGTTCTGCTTTCTCAATTTTTTTATTGCTTGCGTTAAGTTTTGCTCTTGTCCCGGTTGGTGCGCTTCAAAATGATGGCGAATTTACAACTGATTTTGAAGCATCAACAGCATTACAAAACGACATCATTGATGTTGTAGAAGAAACTTTTATTTCAGACAACGAGAGGGATGCTTTTGCCGAAAACGATGTTTCGGCAATAACAACATCCACAAGTTACACCGGTGTAAATAGAAACAATATCCCCGATGGTGTTTATGCATTGCAAAATTACGGAAATTCCGGATTGTGGATGGATATTGAAAGAAATCTAACTACAGCGGGAGCCCATGTGCAACAGTGTACATACAGCACCTCTCCGGCGAATGTTGGAGGTGCATACGGACTGTTTAAAATTACACAAGTGGGAACAACGGGGCGTTATATTATTCGATTGTTGCTCAATACCAATCTGAGTTTTGGGTTTGATGGAACATCTGTTTTGACTAAAACCATTCCCGCATCGGACAGCGATGTCAGTGCCTCAGATACTTTTTATATTACATATGCTTCCGGTGGGTACCTGATCAGACCATATGGTTCGAGCTACTACATATGCGCCAACAATACAACCGCATCCGGCATGTCCGGAGCGCCCGATTCCTACCTTACAAAAAAATATTATTCTGCGGCAGGAGATCAAGCTAAATGGATATTGGAAGGGTATGACACCCCGGTATCTGATGGTATATATGCTTTCAGAAATTTGGGAAATGAAAATCGCTGGATGGATATAGAACGAAATATAACCACACCGGGGGCACATCTTCAACAATTCAGTTTCGATGACAATTCTCCCGCAAGTGTTTATTCCGCAAGCGGACTCTTTCGCGTAACACAGATTGATAATTCCGGTCGTTATGTAATCAGATCTATGCTCAATGAGGCATTGGGACTTGATTGTTCTTCAACGGATAGTTATGTCTATACAAAATCAATTGCATTGATTGATCAAAATGTTGATATTAGCAACACATACTATGTTAAATTTCATAACGGCGGGTATATTATTGTTCCCTATGGGTCAAGTACGGTTGTTGCCGCCAACAATACCGATGCATCCGGCTATAGCGGTGTTCCCGACTCCTATTTGAAAAGAAAGACGCTTAGCGCTGCCGGAGATTGCGCACGGTGGTCAATAGAGTGCTACACCGATATGGTGGATGAAGGACTTTACTGGTTGTCTAACCAGACCAATCTTTCTTCAACATATCGCGTGATGGACGCACGGGGTCCTTCGTATGCGGAAGGAACGGTAATACAACAGTGGCAGGAAGCAGGAGAACCGAGTAGTTCCGCTTATGCGCAAAGATGGATTATTCGCCATGTTGGATGTGGTTACTATACAATTGCAAGCTCCAAAAAACACCATATGTTTATATCAAAAAACGGTTCTTCATTGCAATTGACAGAGTGCTACCCGGACGAGCTTTCCGAAACAAGCTCCATCTTATGGAAAATAGAAGGAAGTGACCAGTCCGGCTATACAATTACAAACAAGGCGGGAAGTACATATTCTATTACTGCACCTACCAACACCACAAGCGGCACAGCACTTGTTTTGACGTCCGCGTCGTCCGGTGGCACACGTAGCAAATGGACGCTCAATAGAATTGATGATGTGTATATCGTCAGTATCTATTCCATTTATCCGACAAATTCAGAGGATTCCTCAAGCAGTGTTACGAATTTGGGACATTCATGGATTAAATTCGAAAACTTAGCAATTGAAAATGTCCAATTCGGTCAAGCGAATGTTGAATCCGGTGAATATGTTACGGTGGGGAAATGGGGGAACCAATCTCCAAAGCAGATGTGGTATAATTTGGAACTTACTTTGTGTTCCGATATGAATACAACCACAAGAGGTGGGTATATATCTGTTTTGATTGGCCCGGATGAGTTAGAGGATATAAATGACTATATTGAACAGAGTTATGATAAAGAATGGAGCGTAAGTCATACTTGTGCAAACTTGGCTTGTGATATATGGAATTCATTTCAACCAAACAGTGATTATACAACAAATCGACCGAGGGTTTTAATTAACCATATGAAAACGAACAGTTTTTATGTATCACAAATTTTTCTCTTTGAGTCAACATATCAGGGCTATCAAACAGCCAACAGAATGGTTTTTGTACAAAAAAGCAACATTGCCAATTAAGAACGGTATTTAACCGACGGATTGAAAAATAATAGAATACGTTGGAAATTTGCAAAAAGGCAATCAATAAAACTTATTAATCGAAAGGAGCAGAAACATGGTAGAAAAGAAAATGTCAAAAAAGCGCTTGGCGTTCCACATCGTTCTTTTGACAATTGCAGGAATAAATTTTTTGATTTCTGTGTATGGACTGTTCTTGCTACTTGTTTTGTATGGTATAATATGAAGCATCGGAAAACAAATGATACAGGTATGCAAGAAAACATTTCTATCAATCAAGAACGGTCGGATAGACAATATATTTCAAAAAAAGAATTGGTTTTTCTTTGTATTGAAATCGGATTGACGATACCGAGTGTATTTTTCTTTATTTATGTTCTTATCCCAACATTACAGTATGTGCATTTTTGAAATCGGAGGTGCTGATAAATGAAAATACCCAAGATATATGCAACCATCCTTGAAATTATACTCATAGTATTTGCCGTTGTGGTTTTTAGCGCAACGATTATTTGTTTGTTGAGCCGATGATTCGGGAACGCCCATGAAAAGCCGATCAAAATGCCAAAAACGACCGTAAAAGTAACGTATAAAACCCGGGGCTGCCTTTCGAGACAGCCCCTTTCTTATTGAATGACGGCGCCCGCGTTTAACCGCAGCAGCAATTGATGAGCAGAAGCGCGATGATCAGAATCCAGATGATGTTATTGTTATCAAACAGATTGCAAAGACAGTTATTCATGGAGATACCCCCTCTTTCATCTTAATAAAAGATTAAATTGGAAGAGAACCGGTGCCGAATGGGATCGGTGTTTCGGTTTCTTCAATAGCAGAATATGCCAAAAGAAAGGGAAGTGTGCCGAATTTTGCGACGGTGCGCAAAAAAATAATCGCCCGCGGCGGTGAGAGTCCGAGAGCGATTATTTCAAGGCTTGCGAATGTATGCCTTCGTTGGGTTTGTACGAGGGTAAGATTCAGCGAACCGCGTTGATTGCTTTTGTGAACTGGCTCTTTTTACGAGCGGCAGCATTCTTGTGGATAATGCCGCGAGCAGCTGCATGGTCGATGATCTTGACTGCGGCAGCGTATTCGGCTTTGATTGCTTCGACATCGTTGTTGGCAACGGCTGTTTCATACTTCTTGACGACAGTCTTCATTCTGGAACGGAACATCTGGTTCTGAAGAGCCTTTTTGTTGCTGACCACAACGCGCTTTTTTGCGGATTTGATATTCGGCAAGTTGATTCACCTCCCTATAGATTTGCGATTGGATGCGGTGTTGGGAATACGGCATGAGAGGGTACCGTGCGTTCCAACACACGGCAACTATTATAACACGTTTCTTTGAAAAATGCAATAGGTTTTTGCGATTTTTTTGCAATCGATGAAAAATTCACAAAAAATTCAAAAATTCAGAGTCTTCCCGCGCCGTTTCTTTTGCGAGATGCGTTTATTTATGGGTTTTGCGGGCGGATTTTGAGGGTAAGCGGCAGAAAAATCCCGTCTGCGGATTTTTACAAGCGAAATTTTGCAAAAAACTATTGGCAAACGCCGAGAAATATGCTATAATAGAGTGGGATTGCAGGTTTGCAAGCATCAAAAACGAAAAGGAGGGCGGCATATGGTACAGATTACAGCCGTGGATGCGCATTCGCGCGCAGAAAAGCACGGCATTTGTGCGGGAGATTATTTGTGCAGTATCAACGGACATGATATTCTCGATGTTTTGGACTATCGATTTTACCTTGCCTCGGTTCGCGTGCATCTGTGCTTGCGCCGTAAGGCGGCGGACGGCACCGCCGGTGAGCCCTTTGAGGTCTTGATTGTCAAGCGTGAATATGATGACATTGGGCTGGATTTTGAAACGCCCCTGATGGATAAAAAACAGCACTGTGAGAACAAATGCATTTTTTGCTTTATCGACCAATTGCCGAAAGGGATGCGAAAATCTCTCTATTTTAAGGATGATGACAGCCGACTTTCCTTTTTGCACGGCAACTTTGTAACGCTGACCAATCTGCACGACCGAGATATTGACCGCATTATTGCCATGCATATCTCGCCGGTCAATGTTTCGGTGCACACCACCAATCCCGAACTGCGGGTTGCCATGATGAAAAACAAACGCGCGGGAGAGGTGCTGGGCTATTTGGATCGCTTCAAGGAGGCGGGCATTACGGTCAAGGCGCAGATTGTGCTTTGCCGCGGCATCAACGACGGTGCCGAGCTTGATCGCACCATGCACGACCTTGCCGTGCTTTATCCGTGCGTCGATAACGTTGCGGTGGTTCCCGCGGGGCTCACGCGCTACCGTGAAAAGCTGTATCCGCTGACCTTGTATTCTCCCGCCGAAAGCGCGGAGGTGATTTCACAGGTCAATACGTTCGGCGACCTGTGTCAAGAACGCTATGGAGACCGTATTTTCCGCTGTGCCGACGAATTGTACGTGCGCGCGGGATTGCCTCTGCCGGATGCGGCATATTATAATGGATATGAACAGATTGAAGACGGCATCGGAATGATTACCTCCATGCGTGAGGAATTTGACGATGAAATGCAAAGGGTATCGCCTGTGGCACGCAAACGCACGGTCAGTGTGGCAACCGGGACAGCGGCATACGAGAGCTTACGGGAAATGGCAGACATGCTGGCGGCAACGCATCCGGGCTTGACACCGCATGTGTACGGGATTGTCAATCACTTTTTCGGAGAATCGGTTACGGTAGCCGGACTTTTGACCGGGCAGGATATTGCGGCGCAGCTTTCGGGAAAGCTGCTTGGCGACTGCCTTTTGGTGCCTGCGGCGGCATTGCGCTCGGGGGAGGACTGCTTCCTTGACGATATGACGCTTGCGGAACTGTCGGCACGCCTGGGCGGAATTCCGATTCTGCCCGTGGAAAACGACGGAAATGCTTTTTTGCACGCTCTGCTTGGTAGTGAAGAGTGAAAAGCGAAGAGTGAATAGTTGCGGAGGAGAAGAGAATGTCAAAACCAGTCATTGCAATTGTAGGACGACCGAATGTGGGGAAAAGCACGCTGTTTAACCGTCTTATCGGGGAGCGGCGTTCGATTGTGGAGGACGTACCCGGTGTGACACGCGACCGTATTTACGGCGAAACCGAATGGTGCGGACAAACCTATGTGGTGATTGACACCGGCGGCATTGAGCCGAAGACCGACGACACCATTTTAAAAAGCATGCGCATGCAGGCACAGATTGCCATTGAGGATGCGGATGTGATTGTATTTATGTGCGATGTCAGAACAGGACTGACCGCGGACGACCGCGATATTGCCGTGATGCTGAAAAAAAGCGGCAAGCCGGTGGTGCCCTGCATCAACAAATGCGATGCGGTCGGCGGTGTTCCCATGGCGTTTTACGAGTTTTACGAGTTGGGCTTTGAAGAAGATCCGATTGCGGTTTCCTCGGTGCACGGATCGGGAACCGGTGATCTTTTGGATGCTTGCAGTCGGGCGGTTGCGCACGGAGAATACGAAGACCTGCCGGACGACAGCATCCATGTTGCCGTTATCGGTAAACCGAATGCGGGAAAATCATCGATTACCAATCGCTTTATCGGGGAGGACCGCATGATAGTGTCCGACATTGCGGGCACCACGCGGGACGCTGTTGACACGCGTGTGGTCAATGAATACGGCAGTTATACCTTTATCGATACGGCAGGCATTCGCCGTCAGGCAAGGGTCGACAATCGCATTGAAAAGTACAGTGTTCTGCGTGCCCATATGGCGGTCGAACGTGCCGACGTGTGTCTTTTGATGATTGACGCGGGCGCGGGTATTACCGAGCAGGACGAAAAGATTGCCGGGATTGCGCACGAAGCGGGAAAAGCTACCGTGATTGTGGTCAATAAGTGGGATACGGTCGAAAAAGACAATACAACGGTCGGTGCTTTTACCGAGAAAATTCGCAGAGCGCTTGCTTATATGCCGTATGCGCCTCTGATTTTTGTATCCGCCAAAACCGGACAGCGCGTGCAGAATTTGTACACACTGATCAATCGCGTTTACGCACAAAGTCACATGCGCATTACCACGGGGATGCTGAACGATGTTTTGAGTGAGGCAACCATGCGCACACAGCCGCCCACCGACAAGGGAAAACGGCTAAAAATTTATTATATGACACAAACCTCGGTGGCGCCGCCCACCTTTACCGTGTTCTGCAACAGTGCGGAATTGTTCCATTTTTCCTATCAACGCTATTTGGAAAATTGCCTGCGGGAGACCTTTGGATTTGAAGGAACCCCGATTCGGTTGCAGATTCGCGAAAAGGGCGACGATTGACGGCTTTTGCTGTCAAGGACCGAGAGGTGCCCTTTAAAGGAGGAAAAAATGGCAAAAAAAAGAACCGAACGACCGCAACAGCCGATGCAGATGGACCGGACCGAGATGCGCAAAGCGCTGTCGCTCATGGCAAAGGTGATGACGGTTTTTTACGGACTGGCAATTGTGATGTTTTGTCTTGCCTGGAAATACAGAGATACCTTTATTGCTCTGCTTTTGTGCACGGCAGCGGGTATTTTCGGTGTGGCGGTGGCAACTCTTTTTCTGATTACCCTGATTTCCGCGCGTCGGATGCGCCTGACCGATGACGGTCGGGAAAATCAATGGGAAGCGGCGGCGTCCGAAAATATTTTTCTTTCGGAAACCGATGACGGGCAGGAGGAGCCGGCGGCGCATTTGACATTGGAGGATGCCAGAGACCGTTTGCACGGGTATATGCACCGTTTTTTGCAGGGCGGAAAGCTGTATCTTGCCAATCTTTTTGAAGAGGCAAGTCACATTCCGGAAGCCTACAAGCCGCTTTTCTGCTACGATGTCTTGCTTTCTCTGAGCGAAGAGGATGAGACAGAGCGGTGGGAAAACGTACTGGGATTCGGTAAGGAGTTTGCCGATACCTTCGCGCGCTATTTATCGGCGGCGGGGGAGGAAGCACTGCCTGCCAAATTGCAATATTTTGTTGCTGTTTACGACCAAAACAAAGAAAAAACGGTGCGTGATTTTCGCTCGTTTGTTTTGAGTCGGGAGGACTACATCGAAGACCGGTTTATGGCATATTTGCATGCACATATTCGTGATTTCAAGGGCTGAAAAGCCGAGGAAGGAGAAAAGTGCCACATGTTTTTTGACCATTTAAAAATATACGTGCGCGCGGGGGACGGCGGCAACGGTGCCGTTTCCTTCCGACGCGAAAAATATGTCTCCCACGGCGGACCGGACGGCGGCGACGGCGGACACGGCGGCAACATTGTGTTTTCGGTTGACCCGAATGCGGACACATTGCTGTACTTCCGCTATAAGCGCAAGTTTGTTGCCCGAAACGGCGGCGCGGGCGCGGGTGCCAAATTTCACGGCGCAACCGCCCCTGACCTTGTCATCCCGGTGCCGCGCGGAACGCTTTTAAAGGACCCGGAAAGCGGTGCCGTTATCCACGATATGTCCGCGGACGGCGGTGCGGATTTTATCCTTTGCCGCGGCGGACGCGGCGGATGGGGCAATCGCCACTTTGCAACGCCGACTCGGCAGGCGCCGATGTTTGCCAAAAACGGTACCAAAGGCGAAGAGCGTGAGGTGCTTCTGGAGCTGAAAATGATTGCGGATGTCGGTTTAATCGGCTATCCGAGTGTCGGCAAATCGTCGATTCTTGCCCGCATCAGCGCGGCGCGTCCCAAAATTGCCGATTATCATTTTACCACTCTGTCTCCCAATCTCGGTGTGGTCTCCACCGGCGGAGAGCACGGCTTTGTGGCGGCGGACATTCCGGGATTGATTGAAGGCGCCGCCGACGGCGCCGGACTCGGGCACGATTTTTTGCGACATGTTGACCGTTGCCGATTGCTTTTGCATGTGGTGGACATTGCGTGTGTGGAGGAAAGAAATCCGATTGCGGATATTTGCATGATCAATCGCGAGCTTGCACGCTATTCGCCCGAGCTTGCCGCGCGTCCGCAAATTGTGGTTGCCAACAAAGCCGATATTTTGGACAGAGAGACGGTGGATACAGACGCCTTTGAAGCCTTTGTGCGGGAAAACGGATGGGAGCTATGCTATGTTTCGGCGGCGACCGGAGAGGGAATTGCCGATATGGTCCGCCTGACCGCGAAACGTTTGTCCGAGCTGCCGCCGGTGACCGTTTACCAAAGCGAGATTGAGGAAGAAACAATCCTTTCCGAGGAGCAAAAACGGCAGACCGTTATCAGACGGGAAAACGATACCTTCTATGTCGAGGGGGATTGGCTGTTTGATTTGATGGGACGCGTCAATTTCAGCGATTACGAATCTCTGAACTATTTCCAGCGTGTCTTGCGCCGTGCCGGTGTATTTGATGCCTTGGAAGAAAAAGGGTGCCGCGACGGACACACCGTGTCCATTTACGATTTTTCGTTTGAGTACGTAAAATAGAGTGCGAAATCAAGCGAAAATCCGCAACCGAATACGAAACAACCGTATAAACAATACAATCATAATCTGGGGAGGTACCGAGAATGAATATTTGGCATGACGTGGATCCCGCAAGCATTACGCCGACGGATTTTGATGCGGCAATCGAGATCCCGAAGGGAAGCAACTGTAAGTATGAATTGGACAAGAAAACAGGTGTGCGACGGTTGGACCGCGTGCTGTACACCGCGACGCACTATCCTGCCAATTACGGCTTTATTCCGCGCACATACGCGGACGACGGCGACCCGTTGGACGTACTGGTGCTTTGTTCTGAGGCAATCTATCCGATGACACTGGTGCGCTGCTATCCGATCGGTGCCATGCGTATGATTGACGACGGCAAGATGGACGACAAAATCATTGCAATTCCGTTCAGTGACCCGTCCTATGACGGCATCACCTCCATTCAGGAATTGCCGCACCATGTTTTCGATGAAATTCGCCATTTCTTCATGGTGTACAAGCAGCTGGAACACAAGCAAACCGCAGTCAAGGAATTCTTCGACCGTGCGGAAGCCCAGGAAATTATCGCGGAAGCAATCGAATCCTACCGCGTTTTGCAAGCAAATTCGACAAATTGAAAAGCCGACACCGACTTCAAGCCCTGTCTTGTTGCGATCGAATTGCCGTTTGTCCTTGCGGGATCCGCAGAGGCAAACGGCAATTGCGCAAAAATCACAAAAATTTTTGAAACTTTTTTTCAAAAAGCTATTGACAGCGGCGAAAGGATGTGTTATAATATTCGGGCAAACGAAGTGAGGTCTCCCGATCTCCACCGTGCCGCATTGTGTGTACGGTCAATAAAACAGACTGTCCGATTGTGTCGGGCGGCGTTTTGGGTGCGGGAGCGTTTGCTTCGGTACCTATTTTATTTTCTATTTATTGGAGGTGTTCCCCTATCAGCACGAATGCAAAAGAAACGTTGATCAATGAGGAGATCAAGGACAAGGAAATCCGAGTGATCGGCGCGGAAGGCGACACTCTCGGGATTATGAGCGCAGATACGGCGTTGCGTATTGCCTATGACAAGGGTCTGGATCTTGTGATGATGGCACCGCAAGCGGTACCGCCCGTGTGTAAAATCATGGATTACGGTAAATACCGTTTTGAGCGCGAAAAACGAGAGAAGGAAGCGAAGAAAAAGCAACAGGTAATTGAAATCAAAGGAATCCAGCTTTCCTATCGCATTGATGACCACGATCTGGAAACCAAGACCAGACAGGCACGAAAGTTTTTGGAGTCGGGTAACAAGGTGAAGGCTTTTATCAAATTTCGCGGACGTGAGATCAGCCATATGTCGATCGGAAGGGATGTCCTCGATCGCTTTGGTACTGCTTGTGCGGATGTGGGAACCGTTGACAAAGCCCCGGTTTTGGAAGGACGGTACATGAGTATGATCATTTCACCGATCCAACAAAAACAAAACAAGGACTGATTGGATCGATTAAAATTGACTAAAATCGATTAAAATCGACTAAAATCGGTTCCAATTAAATCAAATTGATTCATAAGAAGCCCGCTTGACGGGTTTGTGAATGATAGAACGGCAGGTACCGTTCGAGGGGCGGAAATACCGCCCGAAAACAAAAAAGGAGTGCAAATCAAATGGGAAAAGTAAAGACACACCGTGCTTCCGCCAAGAGATTTTCCGTGACCGGAACAGGTAAAGTAAAGATGAACCACAACCAGCACCGTCATAAGCTGGGTATCAAAGATCGCAAGAGAAAGAGACATCTGCGTACCGGCGGAATCCTTTCTGAGGCAATGACGGCAAATATCAGAGAACTGATCCGGAAGTAATCCGAGAATTTCAGACGGAGGAAAACAATAATGGCAAGAGTTAAGGGCGCAATGATGACGCGCAAAAGAAGAAAAAAGATCCTGAAAGCGGCAAAAGGCTATTGGGGCGCAAAATCCAAACATTTTAAGATGGCAAAGCAAGCCGTCATGAAGAGCGGCAACTATGCATTTGCAGGCAGAAAACTGAGAAAAAGAGATTTCCGTTCCCTTTGGATTACCAGAATTTCCGCACAGGCAAAGGTCAACGGTATGAACTATTCGACCTTTATGCACGGTCTGAAGAAGGCTAACATCGGTCTGAACAGAAAGATGCTGGCGGAGATGGCTGTCAACAATAAGGAAGCGTTTGCCGTTCTTTGCGAGAAGGCAAAGGCTGCGTTGGCATAAACAACCGAAAACCCGGCATTTGACCGGGTTTTTCTTATCGGGACGGTCTGTCGTTCCCCAAAAAGGAGAGGGCACATGGAAGCAATCACATCAAGGCAAAATCAATATATATCCGAAGCGGTGGGACTTTGCGACCGCAAACGGCGGGAGGAAACCGGGCTGTTTCGTTTTGACGGAGTCAAGCTCTTGAGCGAAGCCTTGCGTCGAGGCGTTTCTCTTGCCTATCTTCTCGTGGCACGGAGCAAGGAGACGGAGGTATTTTCGCGCTTGCACACCCTTTGCGGCGCGGAGCGTCAAACCCTTTCTGCGCGCGTGATGACGGTTTCCGACCCGCTTTTTGAAAAAATTTCTTGGGAAAATGCCCCGGATGGCGTAATAAGTGTCGCAAAACGTATTGACAAATTTCATAAAATCGCTACAATATATAATGAAGGTATTTTTACGGACGGCGGAGCCTGTCCCTTTGTGCCGCAAAAGCAGGATACGATTTTGCTTTTCGAATCGGTACGTGACCCACTCAACATGGGGGCATTGATTCGGTCTGCGGCGGCATTTGGTGCGGATACGGTAATTTGCAGTGCCGATTGTGCCGATTTGTACCACCCGCGCACGGTTCGCGGTTCTATGGGGACCCTGTTTACACAACCGATTTTGCAGACACAGGATCTTGTCGGTGCAATCGATGTCTTACAAAAGGCGGGGCATCGTGTGTTTGCCGCGGCATTGCATGCCAATGCGGCAAGACTCGGCACATTTGATTTCTTGCCCGGAGACTGTGTTGTGATCGGCAATGAGGGACACGGATTGAGTCGCGAGGTGCTTTCCGCCTGCTCCCATGCCGTGTATATCCCCATGACAGCCGATACCGAATCGCTCAATGCCGGTGTTGCCGGTGCGATTCTGGCGTGGGAATTGCGTCGCTCTAAGGGGATGTAAGGGACACCTCTAAAAATTCATCGCACGCAGATTCGGCGAGATCTTTTCCGCCGGTTGTCACAAAACTCCTCGGCAGTAGCGCTGCTACAGCCGTCGTCCTTTTGTCTAAACCGACAAAAAATCTCTCTGCCGCCCAGCGCGCGTTGCATTATTAGAGGCGCCCTAAAGCCCTGAGAGTCAAGATAGTTAAAAAAATATCTTTACAACCCGAAAAACACAAAAGGAGGAACCGCAGATTATGAATGAGCATGACTTTTTTGACAAGGATTTTAACATTAAAGATCCTTTATTTGCCGTGTGGATGTCCTTGCTTCTGGGTGCCGGCAATGCGGATTTTTTGAAGGTTTTGGATGTAACCGGTTCCTTTTATGCTGCTTTCAATGCGAAGGAACAGGAACTCAGAGAGCTCGGTGTACCCGAACGGCTGTGCCGTATTTTAAAGAGCAAGGATTTGACCGATGCATACCGTGTTATGCGATATTGCAAGGATCATCAGGTTGGGGTTCTGATATACGGTGACGAGCATTATCCGAGTTGCTTGCGCAGCATTCAAAATCCGCCGATGGTGCTGTATTGGCGCGGCGAATTGCCCGATTTTTCAAAACGGCTTTGCGTTGCAATGGTTGGAAAACGGAACATGAGTGCATACGGAATGGAAACCGCGTATAAAATAGCCTATGAGCTGGCAGCCGCGGGAGCGGTTGTTGTCAGCGGCATGGCGCTCGGCATTGACGGCGTTTCCGCTTGCGGCGCATTGCAAGCGGGCGGGAAGACGGTGGCTTTGCTCGGTTCGGGCATTGATGTGATCTATCCGCGTCAGCATGAGACGTTGATGAATGCCATTGTCGAAAGCGGCGCCGTGATTACGGAATTTGCGCCGGGAATGCCGCCGAGCGGGTATCATTTTCCGATTCGCAACCGTTTGATCAGTGCGTTGTCGCAAGCCACCTTGGTGGTAGAGGCGGACGAGAACAGCGGCGCCATGATTACGGCGAGACAAGCCATTATGCAAGGGCGTGACATTTATGCCATTCCGGGCAATATCGGAAATCGCAATGCAACGGGGACCAATTCCTTGATTCGCGACGGCGCTTCGGTTGTACTTTGCGCACGGGATTTGGTGGGAAATTATCTGTCGCGATACCGTGTGACGCTAAACATGGCAAAACTGATTTCGGCGGAATCCACCTCCGCATTTTCGCGCGAGGCACTGAATGCTATGCGGGTTTGCACGCAAACGGTGCCCGAAATTGCCACTTCGCAGAATGATACACTGCTCTCGGCAATTCCGGCGGTGCCGGGAAGAAAGAAAAAACAGGCAGGGACAAAAACCGATGCCGACCGAGACGGTGCTGTCGAACGTAAAAAGAAAACAGCGGCGGAAAAGGGATCGGGTGCGACAGAAAACGCTACCGACATGCATAGGAGCGCGAGGGAAACCGATGCATTGCAATATGGGCATAACGCCGCAGGCGGTAGTACCGCAGGCGGTAGTACCGCAGGCGGTGGTACCGTAGGCGATCATTCCGAGGAGATTTTGCAATCGCTTACCCCGGCGCAACGCCGTATTTTTGAAGAGATGCCGCTCGATCACGCCGTAACGGTAGATGAACTGATGAAATCCGGCTCCGCTATGGGGGAGATTATTGCGGCTTTGACCATATTGGAGCTCAAGGGGCTTATACAATCGCTCCCCGGTGGGCTTTACACGCGTATTTAATAGGATAGGAAAGGATATTAAAACATGGCAAATTTGGTTATTATGGAGTCGCCCTCTAAGGCGGCAAATGTAAAAGGGTATCTTGGTTCAAACTATAAGGTAATTGCATGTGTCGGTCATATTCGCGACCTGCCCAAGAGCACCTTCGGCGTGGATATTGAAAACGGTTTTGCACCTCGTTATATCAATATTCGCGGCAGAGGAGACGTTATCAAAGAGATTCGCCGTGAGGCAAAGGCGGCAAATAAAATTTATCTTGCAACCGACCCTGACCGCGAAGGAGAAGCAATTGCATGGCATCTGTCGGTCGTGCTCGGTATTCCGCTGGAAAAAACACAGCGTATTACCTTTAATGAGGTCACCAAGACCGCGGTCAAGGCGGCGATAAAAGCGCCGAGACAGGTTGACATGGATATTGTCAACGCACAGCAGACCCGCCGTATTTTGGACCGCATTGTCGGCTACAAGCTGACCCCCATTCTGTGGAAAAATGTTCGCAGCGGACTTTCCGCCGGACGTGTACAATCGGTGGCAACCCGCGTTTTGGTGGAACGGGAAGAGGAAATTCGTGCTTTTGTTCCGGAAGAATACTGGACCGTGGATGCAGTCCTTTCGGCAGAGGGAAAGACCTTCCTTTCGCATTACTACGGCGAAGAGGGGGAAGGAAAGAGAAAGCTGACCTGTGAGGCGGAGGCAACCGCTGTTGTAAACGACACAAACGGACAGCCGTTTACCGTGACCTCGGTCAAGCGCAGTGAACGGCACAAACAGCCGGCACCGCCCTTTACCACCTCTACCATGCAACAGGAAGCATCGCGCAAGCTGAATTTCCAATCGCAAAAGATTATGCGCGTGGCGCAGGAATTGTATGAAGGCGTCAATCTCGGACAGGAGCTGGGCGGCACGCACGGCTTGATTACCTATATGCGTACCGATTCCTTGCGCATTGCCGAGGAAGCGCAGTCTGCCGCAAAAGCCTTTATTCAAAATAAATACGGAGAACAGTACTATCCGGAAACGCCGCGTATCTATAAGGCAAAGAGCGGCGCACAGGATGCGCACGAAGCCATTCGACCGGTGCGCGTCGACCTGGAGCCCTCCATGGTGCGCAAGCACCTGACCGCCGACCAGTACAAGCTGTACAAGCTGATTTGGGAACGGTTTGTTGCCAGCCAGATGCAGTCCGCCTCTCTTTCGGTTTTGCAGATTGAGGCATCCTGCAAAAAGCATCTGTTCCGCGCCGGCGGCTATACGGTGACCTTCCCCGGTTATATGGTGCTTTATGAAGAGTCTGTCGACGAAGGCACCAATACGGAAGAAGCAAACGAGAAGGAAATCCGTTTGCCCGATTTGTACGAGGGAGAGCGGTTGGCGGGAGAGTCGGTCACGCCCTATCGGCATTTTACCGAGGCACCGCCGCGCTTTACCGAGGCATCGCTTATCAAGTTTTTGGAGGAAAAGGGAATCGGGAGACCCAGTACTTGGGCAACCATTATTACCACCATCACACAGCGTACCTATGTGGTGCGTGACGGAAAATCGCTGGTCCCGACGCCGCTTGGAGAAATCACGACCAAGCTGATGAAGGATTACTTCAATTCGGTTGTCGACTACCGCTTTACGGCGCAGGTCGAGGACGAGCTGGATGCCGTGGAACGGGGCACCGATACGACGGAGCATGTTTTGGAGGGCTTCTGGGAGCAGTTCAGCAAGCAGCTTGCCGATGCGCAGGAAAAATTGGCAATTGATAAGATTCAGGTGCCGGTGGAGGAAACCGACCAGATTTGCGAGAAATGCGGAAGCAGAATGGTGGTTCGAAACGGCAGATACGGACAGTTTGCCGCTTGCCCCAATTATCCGAGATGTCGAAATGCCAAGCCCTTGCATACAGATGCGGGGCAGGAAAAGCAGGCGAGCGAATCCGAGGGAGGCGAAACCGAGAGAACCGCGTCGGTTGAAGTCGCACCGACAGATATGAAATGTGCGCTTTGCGGTGCCGATATGGTGGTACGCAACGGCAGATACGGTGCGTTTTATGCATGCTCGCGTTATCCCGAATGCAATTATACCAAACAACGCTTACGCAAATTGGGCATTGCCTGCCCAAGCTGTGGGGCGGATATTGTGGTCAAGCACGGACGGAGCCGTACGGTCTTTTACAGCTGTGAGCGGTATCCGGAATGTAATTTCTCTTCCTGGGATATGCCGATTGCCGAAAACTGTCCGCAGTGCGGCTCCATGCTTTTCCGCAAGAAGGGAAAGCCGATGCTGATTTGCCATACCGAAGGATGTAATTATCGGCGAAATATAGAGCCGGAATTGGTAAAGGCAGAGGCGGCGGATGAGGAGAAGCCCGAATGAGCGCGACCGTTCATATATACGGCGGCGGACTTGCGGGCTGTGAAGCCGCATGGCAAGCGGCAAATCTCGGCGCGGATGTCTGTTTGCATGAAATGAAGCCGGAGAAGTATACCCCCGCGCACCACAGTCCGTATCTTGCGGAGCTGGTTTGCTCCAATTCCTTGCGATCGGACAGTGTTACCAATGCTGTGGGGCTGCTAAAAGAAGAAATGACCCGTATGGGGTCTCTGATTATGGAAGCGGCACACGCGACCCGCGTTCCCGCGGGCAGTGCGCTTGCCGTAGACCGCACGCTGTTTTCCGCGTACGTAACCGAAAAAATCAACACGCATCCTCGCATTACGCAAATGCCGGGAGAGATGGACAGCGTTCCCGACGGACAATTGACCGTGATTGCGACCGGGCCGTTGACCTCACAACTGTTGGCAACCTATATTGCCGATACGCTGGGATGCGACGGATTGCACTTCTTTGACGCCGCCGCGCCGATTGTGGATGCGGCAAGCATCAATATGGAGATTGCATACTACGGTTCCCGCTACGGCAAAGGGGACGCGGATTATATCAATTGCCCGATGACAAAGGCGCAATACGATGCGTTTTATGAGGCGCTGATTGGCGCACGGGAAGCGGAGCTGAAGGATTTTGACAGAGAAATGCAAAAGGAGCTGACCGTGTTTGAAGGCTGCATGCCGGTTGAAGTAATGGCGCGGCGCGGTGTCGATACCCTGCGTTACGGACCGCTCAAGCCTGTCGGCTTGACAGACCCGCGCACAGGACGGGAAGCCTATGCGGTGGTACAGCTTCGCAAGGAAAACCGAGAAGCAACCATGTTTAATTTGGTCGGCTTTCAGACGCATCTTGCTTTCTCGGAGCAAAAACGCGTATTCCGCATGATTCCGGGACTGGAGGAGGCAGAATTTTTGCGTTACGGTGTAATGCATCGCAACACCTATCTGAATTCTCCCGGTATTTTGCGCAATACCTATGCTATGAAAACACTGCCTCATCTCTTTTTCGCCGGACAGATGACCGGTGTGGAGGGTTATATCGAATCTGCCGGCTCGGGATTGGTTGCCGGTATCAATGCCGCTTTGCAGGCACACGGCGAATCGGAGCTGTGCTTCCCGCGTACCACCATGCTCGGTGCCATGGCATCCTATGTCAGCACGGGCGGCGTGGGGTCCTTTGTGCCGATGAATGCCAATTTCGGAATTATCGAGCCGCTTGCCGCCCGTGTCAAAGGCGGAAAGGCGGCACGCAATCAGGCGCTTGCCGACCGTGCGCTGGTACAGATTGACGGCATCGCCGCGGAGCTGCAAGAGAAACGGAGCGAATATGAGGGTCATATGTGATCTGATGGGCGCCGATCGAGGCGCCGAAGAGCTGTTGCGCGGCGTCTGCGCCGCGGCGGAGCTGACCGATGCCGCGTTTACGCTGGTCGGAGACCGCACCGCGATGATACGGGCGGCGGCGCATATCGGAGCGGATATTGACCGTTTTACCCTGGTACATGCCGCACAGACGGTGACCATGGAAGATGATCCGCTCAGTGCCGTGCGCGTAAAAAAAGAATCCTCCATGAGTATTGCACTCGGACTGCTTTCGCAGGGCGAGGGGGATGTTACGGTCAGTTGCGGGAATACGGGAGCGCTGTTTACCGGTGCAACCCTTTTGGTACGTAAAATACGGGGAATACAGCGTGCAGCCATTGCAACCGTACTGCCGTTTTCGCCCCCGCTTCTTGTATTGGACGCGGGCGCCAATGTGGAGGTCAGCGCAGAGTATTTGGAACAGTTTGCCGTGATGGGGTCTATTTATGCGGGAAGGCTTTTTCGGCTGGAACACCCGCGCGTCGGGCTTTTAAATAACGGCACCGAATCGCACAAGGGTACGCATGTCGTGCGTGAAGCATACGAACGGCTGTCGGTTTGCTCTCACATTCGGTTTATCGGAAATGTGGAGGCGAATATGCTGGCAGAGGACGTATGCGACGTGCTGGTTTGTGACGGCTTTTCGGGAAATATACTGCTCAAGAGCATTGAAGGCATGGCAGATATGGTGATGGGACGGTTGCGCGGCATGCTGACAGCAAACCCGGTTGCGCGTCTTTCTTCCATGGCGCTTTATAAGCCGCTTCGCGGGTTGCGTCACGATTTGGATGCAACCGAATACGGCGGCAGTCCCTTGCTGGGGATTTCCCGCCCCGTGATTAAAGCGCACGGTGCATCCAACGCCAATGCCTATAAAAATGCTGTTTTAAAGGGAATCTATTACGCACAAACCGGTGTCATTCAAAGCATTTCGGAGGAAGCGGATTTGTTTTGCGAGCTTCGGCAGCACCGACGCGGACTTTCGCAGGATGCCGGCTGGAATGACAAATAAAAGGGTACCTCTAATAATGCAACGCGCGCTGGGCGGCAGAGAGATTTTTTGTCGGTTTAGACAAAACTACGACGGCCGTAGCAGCGCTACCGCCGAGGAGTTTTGTGACAACCGGCGGAAAAGATCTC
>CAZMAZ010000014.1:0-19150 GCA_964564255.1 uncultured Clostridium sp.
ACGCAGGGAAAAGAGGAATCTTACAACCGTTCTAATAATTTTTTGAATATTTTTCAATTCGCCTACTTGGGGCAAAACAGAGCAGGCGGCAAGACGCATTTGTGCGTCCTGCCGCCTGCTCTTATTTTAAGGGGCGTTTTCAATTTTTTGAATAAGGGACTCTTTTTCGTTTGTACAAGCACAGCGTTGCGCTGATTGCAAACGCAATAATAGAAACAATCAAAAATGCCTCAAACGAAACTTTGGTCGCCTCTATCAAAACAAACACAAGTAGTGCTATTATTGTAACGATTGCCGTTATACACATATATACTGCCACAATTGTCTTGCTTGTATGCGCCGGAAACAGAAGTGCGGGGATCGAAACAGTTAAGTGCAACAACGAGGTTGCACACACAAAACATATCAAATCTTTCCACACCATCAAATGCAGTACAGCCCTACCGCGGAAAGCAACATAATACAAAAGATAAAGCAAAACATCAATTGCAATGATACCTGCGGCAAAACCCAATATTGCCAGCATCCCTCCGAAATCTATCTTTATATCCTTTGCGTCTTTACAATGAAGCCGGTTCAGCAATACCGGAAACGGCGCGACAACAATGGGAATCAGCACTGCTGCAGCATCTTCGAACAAAAAATAAAATACAATGGCAACAATGCAGTTCAACAAAAAGCTATATAATATCGTATACCGCCAATTTATTGATAGTCTCATAAACCCCAATTCCTCCTAACAAATTGTTTAGATCGCCGATTGCAAGAGCCGGGAAACCAATAGGGAAAAAGTTTTAATTAGGGAACCACTGATTTATTCGGCGGCACATCTTCGGCTCATCTTTTCCCTCCTGCTTCTTGCCGAAAAACGCGAAGTACCTCCAGTACATCTTGCGTTTTTCGCAATTGCAGGCAAAAAAATCTGTACCGAATCTGTACCACCTCATTAAATCAATGTTTCCTTAGTCAAAATAAATATTTGTCCGCGGCGTCCTTAATACAAATACTTTCTTCTCTCTGCGTCAGACACGATCGGCAAATTGTCATCGGTGCCAATTTCATCGGGATCAAAATTTGCAATCGTAAGCGTTTCAATCATAAAATAGTCAAACCCATGTATATATATTCCTGCATCCAGCCAATCGCAAACCGTTTTTAACTTTTCATACACTATTTTGATTGTATATTTCCCCGGACTTTGAGGAAGGTCTGCAGATAATGTACCGTTGACATAGATCTGGAGGGCATCCTCCACCAGTATAACATCTTTCTCTTTTGTGTCCGGCAACGATGTGCCACGGTATACAATGTTTCTTTCAGAAGTAGGATCTTTTTCAAATCCATACAGCGTTATATATATATTGTCGTTTGTCTTTTTATCAAGGACTATTGTAATTGAGCATTCGTCTTTGTCGACATATTCTATTGTTCCATATTCGCTTGCGCTTGTATCTCCCTTATAGAATAATGAATACGTTGCTGTATATCCGTAGCCTTTCATGTCCGGCTCTTTTTTGATATTGCGAACCATAAAACCAGCTACGAACAAAACAGCCAAACCGGCAACCATAGCAACAGACCGCACAAGAAAATTAGCGTTGTCTCCTTTTCCGTTTTCCTTTCTCAATTTCTCTTTTCTTTCTAAATGTTTTGCCAATATATCGGCATCAAGATAACCGATAGCATCGATTAAAATATAATGATTCATATATACACCCCATTCCTTTCAAGATATAATTTCAAGCCCTGCTTGATTTTCGCTATTTCCCGATAAACAGTCGGCACCGAAATTGAGAGATCTTTGGCAATCGTTTCAACAGATTCTGCCAGATAAAAGCGGTCAATAAATATATATTGTTGCCGCCGGGGCAGACTCTTTACATACTCGTTGATAATCCTTCCCAATTCCTTCGCCTCATACCCCGACTCAACCGTATCACTGCTATGTAACAGGTCGTTCATATTCTCCATGGAAACGGTCAGTTCGGAGGGAATGCGTTTCTTACTTGTTTTTTCCTTATAGCGATTGATTGCGGTTCGCCGCATGATTTGTGTGATAAATGCCGAAAAAGACTCCGGTACGGTGGGTGGAATCGCATTCCATACGCCAAGATAGGTATCGTTTCGGCATTCCTCACAATCCGAGCGATCGTGCAAAATGTTGTAAGCAATTCTGAAAAGAAACTGCCCGTATTTTTTATCCGTTTCTTGTATTGCCGTTTCTTCTCTCTGCAGATACAGTTCGATTATCTGCTCGTCAGCAATAACTGTCTGCTGCTCTATTTGCTGTTTGGTTCGTTTCTTCATGTTGCCTCCCTTCGTTCTTTTCTAAAAGCGCCTTCACCAATATATGTCAATATTTCTCCGAAATTTTATCGCGTTTTCGAATCTTTTTACCAAAATTTTTTTGGCGCCTTGCCATTGCGATTTGCGATTATTTTTTTACCAATCGTCCAAGCAACAATTCCAATCATTACGGTGCAAGCCAAACATGCAATCAATGATATTAGCAAATAACATGTGGTAGCTGCCGAAACAACTTCCCGCGAATTTATATACTGATTAAAAATCAAAAACGCAGAAAAGAAAAACAAAACCAGACAAGATGCAATAAGCGCTTTTTTGAAAGCATTATATTTCTTTTTAATCATTTTATTTGTTTTTATTTTTTCTCTCATTAAAAAATGCTCTTCAATGAGCTTTAAATCCAGACAACCAATCGCATCGATAAACAAATATTTGTTCATACATATACCTCGTTTTTTTCAAGATGAAGTTTAAGCCCTTGCTTGATTTTTTCAAGTTCTCTATATACGGTAGCCTTTGCTATATCAAGATCATCGGCAATGGTCTCAACAGATTCCGCCATGTAGAACCGTGCAATAAAAATATATCTTTGTCGTTCCGGCAATGTATTAATATAATCGTTAATAATCCGACCGACTTCCTCCGCAGAAAAGTCGCCGTCCACTGTATCGTTACTTGCCAATACGCTTTCATACTCTTCTATGGAAGATGTTAATTCTGAAGGAATTCTCTTTTTGCTTGTTTTTTCCTTATATTTGTTAATCGCAATGCGCCTCATAATTTGCGTAATAAATGCCGGAAAAACGGCAGGCTTTGTCGGAGGAATTGCTTTCCAAATGCCCAAATAGGTGTCATTTTTACACTCTTCGCAATCTAAACGATCATGAAGAATCCCGTATGCAATTCGGAAAAGAAATTCACCGTATTTTTTATCTGTTTCCTCGATAGCACTTTCTTCTCGTTGCCAATACATCTCAATTATTATTTCATCGCTCAAAAAAATGCGGTGTTTATCCATGCGTTTTGACATTCTTGCTCCTTTCGAAGGTTACTTACTATGCTTTATATTATAACATGTCTCTTGAATAAAGTCCATATATCTGTTGAACATTCAGTACATCACCGCATCTCATTTGCATAAGATGCGGTGATGCTTATTCGTATTGATTATGAATATCGCGAATATTTCTAATATCGGATTTGCTCAAAATTCTTGCCGCATAGGCTTGTTCAAGCGTATACATTTCCCCGTCTCTCCAAGCGTAAAGTTCATTTGCATCGTTATATCGAATCCGCACGCCCGCAACATTGACAACACGTATCGCCTGCGCATAAACAGCCTCATTGTCGATAAACATCATGACAATGCAACCATCGTAAGTCCCACAATATTCTTCAACGCAAACATCCTCTGCCGTCATATCATCGGAATATCCCGATTCCGTCTTCATATCTAAATAGGACTGTTTCACTTGAAGTAATTGTTCGGATTCAATTTCTCTGATATTCGGTTTCTCAACAAACATGCCAAACACACTTACACCAAAGGCATTCATCAAAAGAGTTCCTGTAGCAAATACGGCAACAATAATCAGAATTATTATAATATACATCTTTTTCATAAGGTTACACCTCCTCTTCCTTCATGCGCAAGAGCAGTACCCCTCCCAAAATATAATTCCATTTTGCGTAAAATCGATGCATCGTTTTAGAACCTCCTTGGTCGTATAATTTCGAAGGTATAATGAAATCGTATCGATTACCCCCTCATAAATATATGTCAAGAATTTTGAGCTTTTTTCGCACCTTTATTTGGATTGTTTCCTGCTTTTTGAAAACAAAAAAGAGTGTCACCGAAATGACACCCTTTCAGATTATAACCGGCACGCCTTTTCCATTGTTTTTTAGAGCACCTTTAAAAATTTAGAAATGCTATTTGCGGTGTTTTTAATTTGGGTTTCCGTCATCTGCATTCCGCGTTTCGTCCTCGTCAATATCCAAATCTGCCGCATCTCGTGCACGATTCGCTTCCATCTGTTCTTTGACCATCATATCTTTGACCTTCATAAGGCGCGTTGTATTGCCGCGCTCGTTTTCTTCCAGCTTCATTTTGATGGTTTTGATAGATTCCAAATAGCGCGGCATCATGATATATTCCAACGCATTTACACGCCGCCGTGTTTTTTCAATCTCCTGCGCAAGCAATTGCGCCGTTTTTTCCATCTGCGCAAGCTGCACCAAATCTTCCAGCACAGCACTCAATGCCTCTACAGAAGCATCCAGTTCTCCTGTCGTAAACGCAAAACCGTAGTTGCACCCCTGTGCGCGCGTATGTCCGCTCACATCCAGAGAAAAAACAGGCACATTGACGCTCATCACATTTTTTTGTGTGACCGTCAAGCTGCTTTCCTGCTTGGGGCAAAGCAATGCTTCTTCCAGCATCGCCTGCCCGCAAACGGCACCCGCAACCGAAAAGGCGTCATAAACACCTGCGAGTGCTTCTTCAACCCGTTCCCGCAGCGCTTTATTTTCTTTGACAACAATCAAAAACTGTCGCATCAGCTCGTCCCGCTTATCTTTGAGCAGTTTATGCCCGCGCCGTGCAGTCTGATAGCGCTGCTGCAGTTTTTTCAGTTCCATCCGTGTCGGATTGACCCGTAATTCCGCCATCGCTTTCTTCGCCTCCTCTTTGTTTCCGTGTCCTTTTGCCTACTTGTGCCAACCTTCCCGCTTTTTCGTATTTCTGCGATTTTCGGGACTTACTCTTTCCAGTACTTTTCGACCAATGCAGGTTTAATCCGTTTCATCTCGGATCTGGGCAGGATTCGCAAAAGTTTCCACCCAAGATCCAAGGTCTGTTCAATGGTTCTGTTTTCATAAAAGCCTTGGTTGATATATTCCGCTTCAAAGGCATCCGCAAACTTTGCGTATAACCGATCTGTCGGCGTCAATGCCTCTTCGCCCAAAACCACCATCAGCTCCTTCGCTTCCTTGCCTCTTGCATACGAAGCGAACAACTGGTTCATAACGCCGGCATGGTCTTCGCGTGTTTTGCCTTCTCCGATTCCCTTGTCTTTGAGTCTGGACAACGACGGCAACACATCCACCGGCGGCAAATAGCCTTTGCGGTACATTTCACGTGACAAAATAATCTGTCCCTCTGTAATGTAACCGGTCAAGTCGGGGATGGGGTGTGTTTTGTCATCCTCGGGCATGGTTAAAATCGGAATCATGGTAATAGACCCGTCGCTTCCCATCTTCCGTCCCGCGCGTTCATACATGGTGGCAAGGTCGGTATACAAATATCCGGGATACCCGCGCCGTCCGGGAACCTCTTTTCTTGCGGCGGAAACCTCTCGAAGCGCTTCGGCATAATTGGTAATATCGGTCATAATGACCAAAACATGCATATTGCATTCAAAAGCAAGATACTCAGCCGCCGTCAGCGCCATACGCGGCGTGGAAATTCGTTCAATTGCCGCATCGGAGGCAAGATTGATAAAGAGAACGGTTCTGTCAATCGCGCCCGTCTTTTTAAAATCGGAAATAAAGAAATCCGCCTCTTCAAACGTAATTCCGATTGCGGCAAAAACAACCGCAAATTTCGAATTTGAATTGCGTACCTTTGCCTGACGTGCAATCTGCGCCGCAAGATTTGCGTGCGGCAATCCCGAACCGGAGAAAATCGGCAATTTTTGCCCTCTGACCAGCGTATTCAATCCGTCAATGGTGGAAATTCCCGTCTGAATAAATTCGGACGGATAATACCGCGCGGCAGGATTGATGGGCGACCCGTTAATATCCGGTGTTTTGTCCGGAATCAACCGTGCGCCTCCGTCAATCGGTTCTCCCATGCCGTTAAACACGCGACCAAGCATGTGCGGCGAAACGGGTAGCTGTACGCCGTGTCCGGTAAAACGCACTTTTGACTGCGCCAGATTGAGTCCCGCGGCAGAATCGAACAGTTGCACAAGCACATTCCGTCCGTTGACTTCCAAAACACGGCAACGACGAATTTCTCCGTTTGGCAACTCAATTTCCCCAAGCTCGTCGTACTTGACCCCTTCTACCTGTTTGATCAGCATCAAAGGACCGGCGACTTCTTCAATGGTTCTGTATTCTCTAATCATATGATTCATCCTTTCAGATTTCTCAATCATTCTTCGCAGCCGCAACAAGCTGTCTCAGCTGTTCGTCCGTTTCCCGTAAAATATCGGCTACCTCGTCCCGATACGACGCATACGGTACCGCTTTAAAGCGTCCGATTCGTTCCCGAACCGGCAAAGTGGAAACCGCTTCAATATCGGCGCCCTCGTGCACTGCGGCACGCGCTTTTTCTTCGAAGGCAAACACCAATTGCATCATGGCAAATTGCTTATCCAGCTGCGTGTAAGAATCAACATCTTCAAATGCATTCTGTTGCAGGAAATCCTCTCGGATAGACTGCGCCGCCTCCAATGTCAAACGGTCGTCCGGTGAAAGAGCATCCATACCCACCAGTTTTACAATTTCCTGCAAATCCGATTCCACCTGCAATGTCTTCAAACATCTGCCGCTGAGTGTCATCCAATCTCTGTTTACATGCTCCTCATACCAATCCGCCAATCTGTCACGGTACAGCGAATAAGAATTGAGCCAGTTAATTGCCGGAAAATGTCGACGGTACGCCAAAGAGGCATCCAATCCCCAAAAGACCTTAACAATACGCAAGGTTGCCTGTGTTACCGGCTCCGAAATATCTCCGCCCTGCGGAGAGACGGCGCCGATTGCCGAAAGCGCCCCCTGTCTGCGATCCGAACCCATGCAAATTACCTTTCCCGCACGCTCGTAAAACTGTGCCAATCGGGAAGTCAAATAAGCAGGATACCCTTCCTCGCCCGGCATTTCTTCCAATCGTCCCGACATTTCGCGAAGCGCCTCCGCCCAACGGGATGTGGAATCCGCAATAACCGCAACCGAATATCCCATGTCGCGGTAATATTCCGCAATTGTAATGCCCGTGTAAATAGAGGCTTCCCGTGCCGCAACCGGCATATCCGAGGTATTGGCAATCAACACCGTACGTTCCATGAGCGATTTTCCTGTTCGCGGGTCGGTAAGTTCCGGAAATTCACGCAAAACATCGGTCATTTCATTGCCGCGCTCTCCGCATCCGATATATACAACCAAATCCACATCGCTCCATTTTGCAAGCTGATGCTGAACCACGGTCTTGCCCGAGCCGAAGGGACCGGGAACACAGGCGGTTCCTCCCTTTGCAATGGGGAAAAGCGCATCAATTACGCGCTGTCCCGTAATCATCGGCTCCTCCGGCGGCAATTTCTCACGATACGGACGGGACACACGCACAGGCCAACGTTGTGTCAAGGTTACAGGGACAATATTCCCTTCTTTATCCTTAATCTTTGCCACCATTTCATCAACGCGAAAATCGCCTTCCCGAATTTCGACAACCTTACCGCTCAAAGTCGGCGGAACCATAATACGGTGTACAATTACATCGGTCTCCTGCACCGTTCCCAGAACATCGCCGCCGACAACATCGTCACGGTACGCGACGCAGGGCGTAAAATGCCATTTAGCCTGTCGGTCAAGTGCCGGTTCATCAATTCCCTTTGTAATATTGGCTCCGTATTTTTCCCGTATTTGTTCAAGCGGTCGTTGAATTCCATCATAAATGTTTTTAATCAAACCGGGTCCCAATTCCACCGAAAGCGGCATTCCGGTAGAAACCACCTTGTCGCCGCGTCCGATTCCCGCCGTCTCCTCATAAACCTGTATGGACGCGCGGTCTCCGTGCATTTCGATAATTTCGCCAATCAATTTTGCATCGCCTACGCGTACCACATCAAACATATTGGCTTCTCGCATTCCCTCCGCAATGACAAGCGGTCCGGAAACCTTCAGAATCTTTCCTTCAACCATGTGCTATCTTCCTTTCTCGTTGGTTTTCGCTCACTGTCCTCGGAACAGAATATCGGCTCCAACCGCACGCACCACGGCATTGCGGATATTTGCCATTCCGTATCCGGTATTCCCTGCCCTGCCCGGGACAGACAAAACAGCGGGCAACGGCTGATCTTTGTATGCGGCGATTTCCTCTTCCAATTCCATCGCAAAATTCTCCACAATAAATAGGATGGCGTAACTCTCATCCTTCGCCAGCGTGCGCAAAATACGCCCCGCCTCCGCGGCATCGGATGCTTCATGGACCGAAAAGCCGAGTGCCATGTAGCCCAAAACACTGTCGCGCTCGCCAATAATTCCGATTTTATACATAGCTGTTCCTCATTCTTTCCCGTATTGCGGCGCTGTCAAGACGCGCATCCAATCCGGCAAGCAAAATACGCAGATTGCGAACCTCGTATTCTTTTGCGATTACATACGCGGCAACCGCTTCCGCGCCGCATGTAATATGTCTGACCGCGCGCACATGTTCCATGCGCAAATTGTCTGCCATACATTCCAGCACGTACATCTTTTGACCGCCCGCCTTCAATGCCGCGCCCAGCTTGTCATAAGGGGTGTACAGAAGCGCCTGTCCCAGTGCCTCTTCCCCTTTTTCCGCATTTGCGGACAACCACTTGTCGGAAAGTGTGCCGCCGTCAAGAAAAGAATCTTTCATCAATTCTCTGCCCGCAACCGTACATATACCGTCTCCCATGCGCAAAATACGTACGCACAGCAAAATATTCAAAAGGTCCGCTTCAATTGCAACCGTTTCGGCAAACCACGCAACCGGCGTTTGCTTTGCGCATGCCGCCATATCGGCAAAGCAGGCACGATCCAAATAACGGTCAATCAGTTGCGGGTTGCCCGTTTGCTTGCATGCCTCGCTTGCTTTTGCAATTGCCGCTCCCATATGCGAAGGAAAAAGAGAGTTGCCTCCGCCGAGAACTGCCTCTTTTACCCGATCAATCGGCACGGAGCCGCACGGCACAAGCATAGAATCGGCGGAAACCTGCCGCAAATTGCTTTTGAGTATTGCTTTGATATTGTTGCAATCGTACCGATCGTGCAACCAACGGAATCGTGCGGACTGCGGCGCACCGTCGCAAACAGCAAACGCATCCTGCAAAATCGCATAGAAGGTCTTTTCCCGATCAATCTTACCCGACTGGTTCCGCGAAAAAACAATGCCGTATTCCCGCAAGCGCTCCTCCGCCGCCTCAACCGAATGCAGTTCCAAAAGCCGATCTGTTTTTTCTTTCCCGACAATTCCGTTTTCAAGCGCCCGTATGCGCGTTGTTGTATACATATAGGCTGTCGCCTGATAGTGCAATGCCATACTTTAGTACAACCTTTCTTCGATTTCCGCAAGCCTCTTGTCGCTTGCGGATCGATTCCCTATTCCTATATCCGAACGGTTTGATCGTGGAACAGAATATCCGCAATCTGCGGTTCCAGTTGCTCGCGCATTTCCGCAAGCATCATGGAAAATGAGCAATTAGTCTCAATATCTCCGCAACGCAAAATCAATCCGCCGGTTATGGATGCCGTCTGTTCCGAGATTTCAACACGATCCAGCATACTTGCATATTTCTTTCCTTCTGCATATCTGCGGGCACGTGCCACCATTTCCGAACCGAAGGTGTCCCGGTCTTTTTTGTTCAGCAAAACCGTATAAACGTCCGGACAAATATCTTCTCCGTACAAACGCATGCTTTCCTCCTCCGAAGCATGTTGCCCCGAAAGTGCTTTACAAAGCAATGAAACAAGCAATGCGCCGTAATGATCCTCGTCCATGGCCAGCAAATCCTCCAGCGCAGCATCAAATGCCGCATCCACCAACTGTGCCTGTCGACGGAGAAGCAATTCCCGTCGCGTCATCTCCGCCGCGGATCTGGCGCGCAGAATCATATCCTCGCAGTCCTGCTCCAATTTCTCCCGTCCCCGTTCGGTAATTGCACGCGCCTCCGCTTCTCCGTTCCGTCGCATTTCGGCAGCTTTCTCTGCCGCTTCTTGCTTAACTTTTTCGGCATCCGCACGGGCATCGGCAAGAATCCGTTCGGTTATTTTCTCAAGCCCCGTCATGTCATTATCCTTTCTGAATCGGGTAAGTGCATTAAATGGCAGGCGCCATCATAACAGCAAGCAGCGTGATCAGCAAGGCGAAAATCGCATAGGTCTCCACAAGTGCGGCAGAAGTGATTGCCTGTCCGAGCTTTTCGGACCGTTTGGCAAGCAAATTGACACCGGATGCGGCAGATTTTGCCTGACGCAATGCGGAAAAGTATCCGACAATACCAATCGGCAGAGCCGCCATCAGATAATACATTCCCTGTCCGACCGAAAGCGCATCATAGGAGAAATTCCCACTGAAAACGCCGATCTTAACCAAAATCATAAAAGCGGCAACCAATCCGTAAATACCCTGTGTCATCGGCAACGCCTCCAGCGCAAATGCCTTACCGAACATGGTCGGATTTTCAGCCAGCAAGCCGTTAACCGCTTCGCCGACCAAATTGACTCCTTTGGCGGAACCGAGTCCTGCCAATGTTACCGCAACCGCGGCGCCGAGAATAGCAAGTGCCGTGCCCGTAAAAGCGGGTTCTTTGGTTTCTTCTGCGCCGACGCCGTCGGGCTGAATCGGTTGGATGCCCTGATCTACATTGGGAATTTCGTCAGTAGGCGGCAAGGGTGCTTCCTCGGCAGCGGTTGCAATGCAAAGCAGTCCGATCGAAAGTAACAGACAAAGTAAAACGGCAAATATTCTTTTGTTTTTCATGGTTTTTTCTCCTTTGATTTGTGTTTTGTTTTATTTTGCTTTATTTGTTTGATTTTTTATGATGAATGACCGACATTTGCAGAATCTGCATCGGTAGCATCCAGTGAATATTTTTCGCTTGGCTCTTCCGGCAAAAACTGCGTTCCGCCGTCTTCAAAGAACTTTCCGAAAAATTCAATATACTGCAATCTGCTGGTATGCACAAACGCTCCCAACGTATTGATTGCCAGGTTCAAGCCATGCCCAATCAAAAATACCAGAACCATCATGACAAATCCGAAAATGCCGGGCACCATGGTTCCTACCATGTTGAAAACCTGTCCTATGACCGTCCCCGCGAGCGCAAGCGCCATGATACGACAGTACGACAGCAGGTCCGACGCATAATTGATCAATCCGTACAATCCCAAAAGTCCCTTCAAAAACCGCATAATCGGATTTTTGGTTCCGCGTCCCGCCATGCAAGCCACCAGCAGAACACCAACAGCAAGAACAATAACTCCCACCGTTGTCTTCCAAAAGAGCAATCCGATTCCGGCAAAAATCAGCCACCATGACAGTACATCACTAATAGCATCGACAACCTTTCCTTCTTTGCAAAGCAGAACAAATTTGATTGCCAGACCCGCCAGAAGGTGTATTGCCCCCGCACCGAGCGAAATGCCGATAAAAATCAACGGATTTTCGGTCATATTCAAAAGTGTGTTTCCGATTCGCACACCGTTGAAAAACGGAACAGTTTCTTCGGGGGAAGCAATTCCGAGCCATGTCATCACCGAATAGGGCATATTGCCAAACCATCCCCCGAACAGAACGCCGAAAAGCATACTCGGGAATCCGCACCAGCCAAACATGTTAAACATTCGCTTCATCGTCCCTCGCATGTGCAACAGGCGGGGCGCAAGCAAGCCGACCAAAACTAAAACCAATCCGTATCCGACATCGGCAAACATCAATCCGAAAATCAGCATATAGAAAATGCTCATAATCATAGTAGGATCATAGGAGCCGTATTTGGGATAGGAATACATGCCGATTACCCATTCGAAATTGGAAGCAAACGCATTGTTTCGCAAAAGAATCGGCACATCTTCCTCGGGCATGGGGTCAATCGCCTCATACGCACAGTCCATGGAAAGCAACATGTCTTCCACCTTTTGCAGACGGTCTGCGGGCACCCATCCCTCCAATAGCACGCAAGACCCCGTTGTCGCCAATTTAAGTCGGTTTTCCGCAACCCGTTCTTCTGTTTTTTCAACATCGTAAAGAATTTGCACATCGGCAAGGGCTTGTCCGCAGGATTCGATTCGCTCTCGCAATTCGGATTCCTCCTCTGCCAGTGCGTGCAGCTGTTCTTCGACCGACGCATACGCTTTTTTTGCAGGCTCTCGCACATCGCGAATAGGAATCGGCACAAAATCCAACTCCGAAAGCACGCGACGCACCTCGGCTTGTTGAGAACGATGACAAAGCACCGATGCATAAAGAGCCTTTTCGTCCGCGGTAATCGCTTCGGGGAAAGCAAGATAGGAAGACAACGCTTCGGTTACTTCGGAAATGGTTACTTTTGCGGGAAACGTCCCGAGTATAATAACCGTCGATGCGGTCTTGCGTTTGCCCAACATGACATTATACTGCCGCCAAGGACTCAGTGTTGTCAGCAATTCCTGCTTTTCTTCCGCTTCTTTTTTACATGCCTTCAGTCGTTCTTCTGCAGAGAGAACCGAAGTAACCGCTTCCCACGCGCGATCATAAGAGCCGTCCGATCGAAACGCCGCGCGATCCACAGAACCAACCTTTCGCGAGCGCTTTCCGGTCGCATATTTGCGCATGGTCGGAAGCACTTGATCGATTTGTGCGACTCTGCGTCCGGCTTCTGCCAGCTCCGCCTCTCCGCCGTATCGATCTGCCAATTGTTGGTCTGTCAGATCGTAGGTTTGTATTTGTACGCATCGCAGACGCATCAACCGACGAATCAACCGATCCGCGTCTTTTGCCGGCGCAATGACCTCCAGCTTTTTCATCAAGGCTATTGACATTGCTCTTCCACCCTCCGAACAATCAGGTTTTTGGCCTGTGCCATATACATACGTGCCGTTTTTTCCATCGCGTCCGCTTCTTCCTCTGCCGCTTTTTGCTTCAATTGCAAAATTTCGGTGGTCTTTATCTGCAATTTTTCGCTCTCCCGGCGATAGGTTGCGCGAGCGCGTTCTTCGGCTTCCTCACATAAGCGAATCCGTTCCGCCGCCGCGCTGTTCAATTCCTCTGTCGCTTTTGCCTGTGCATCGACGCGAATCCGCTCCGCCTCCGCTTCAACGCGGTTGACGGTTTCGATTGTTTTTCTGGACATGATGCATCTCTCCTTTTCGTGTGTAAATCATTCAGAAACCGTACACACACTCTTACCATATATATTACCATAAATTTTGCCGATTTGCAAGGGCTTTATCGGTCTTTTTGTATTTTTCATGCATTTTTACCTATAGATGCGCATCGATCTTTCTGTCTTTTGCCTTTTTTGCTTTGTTGACATAAGCCACGACTATTTTGCCTTGTTTCATCATGCCCTGCGCTGTTTTTCAAATCCGCGAAACAAATAAATTCCCAATACGGCATTGAATCCGGTAGCCGCAAACACGCTGAAGCGTTCGGGAATACCGAAAAACTCTTTCGGAACAATATTCGTCCCGAGAGCGCCCATAAGCATCAGCGCAAGCGCTGCCGTTGCCCATATTGCCAAGGAACGATACCCGGCGTCCCGATAGCCGCCAATCATAATCACAACAAGCGAGGCAATCGAAAGGATAACGACAAGAACGGTCACCACATAAACATGTACAATATCTTGGAATGCTCCCGCATTCCCACTGTCAGATAACGGAAACATCGCATATCCGACACAGGATACCCAGTTCATCCCCGCAAAAAGATAAATCCCTATGCGCAAGGGCTTATTCAGCTTCCCCTGAACAAACACACAAACCATCATAATCGAAATCATACCGCATACACCGTAAAGCGATGACAGTTGATCCCATAACATTTTTGACGGCGCGTTACTTGCGCTCAGATCGCTTACCGCCTGTGCCATCCAATTATATCCGGGATAGGCAAGCGGCGCAAAAATAACCGCGGCTGTATAAGACAGCAGGCTGACAACCCCCAACAATCCAAGCTTTTGCATCATAGTTTTCATACTGTCATTCCTCCGAATTTTACACTTGAGCCAGACGATAGAATAGCCGAACATGCTTTTCAAGCCGTTCCATGCATTCCGTTTCTTTTTCGGGTTGGCGATCACATATGCCCAGCAATGTAATAATGGGAGCAACATACATCATAGCCAACGTATCCGCTCCTTCGTTTTTCATCATCCCTGCGACAATTAATCGCGCAAAGAGCGCAGCATGATATTCGGTCAGCCGTTCCACATACCGTTTGGTGTACAATTTTGCAAGAGCGGGTGAACGGAATTGTTCAATCGTCATCATACGCCGAAACCGGCATATCGTACAGTTGTGTAAAGAATACATAAAAATTTCACATGTTTTTTTGACCAAAGCGTCTTCCGTAATCTTTGCAAAGACAGGAAAATCTTTTTCGGCATTCCCTACATGTACGGAGAGGTCTCCCGTTCCCTTTTCGTACTCTTTCTGCGTCATAGCAACAATCGCCTCAAATATTGCCTGTTTGCTTTCAAAGTGGTTGTATAGAGACGGCGCTTTAATCCCAACCGCTTTGGCAATTTCGCCGACGCTGACCGCATCATAACCGTGTAGTGAAAACAGCTCCAATGCTTTTTCCAATATCGTTTGTTTTGTGTCCTCCTGTTTCACGGCAATTCTCCTAACTAACATTCGTTAGTTATATTATACTTCATGTTTTTTTGTTTGTCAAGTCTTTCGAAAGAAAAAAGTAATATTTAACAACAAAAAAGCAACAAAAAGGAGGAAGAAAGCCAAATGACTTTCTTCCCGAAAAGCAAAAATGTTACCGATTCGCGGGTGTTTTTAAGACGCGGAAGGAGCAAATGTGATTGTCACCTTTCCCAAACCAACCTCTGCATAAAAAATCGATGTGCCCGCAGATTCATTGGAAGTGGTTGCAAGATAGAGAAGCGATACCGAGCCGTCTTCGTTTTTGGGAATTTCGCCCGTTCCGTTCTTTGTAAACATCCCGAGGAAATAGCAGTTGTGGTTATGCTCGGTAATCGGATCGGTTACCGCCGCTCCCGCCAACGTAATATTTGTCGAGAAAAACCGCAAACCGTCCGTCGACCAATACAGTGTCGGCACCATGCGACTGCCGTCTTCGTCTTTTAGCTCGGTAAAGGTAATCCGCAAAAACAAGCGATTCCCGTTTCCGTCATAATCGTTAATATAGCCGAGCTGATTTCCGATCTGTGCAAAACCATCGGTTCTTTCGCGCTCCGACCAATAAAAGACTGTCGGATCGGATGAACGAATGCGCACATAGCCGGAAAAATTACCGTTAATAAAGTGACCGGTATAAAGCCAGAAGCATTTTCCGTCCGGATCGTCGGCGACATACAACACCTCTTCGTGATTAAACCCGATTTCGTAACCGTATATTTCTTTAAATTGCGTAAAATTTGCTCCCGGCTTGGGCAAAATCACAGGAGAATCGGTTTTTCGCGTGAAATGATACCCATCCGTTGAGCTGGCGTAGCCGATGTAATCGCCGTAATGTCCGCTCTGCGTTGTCCCACTGGATTGTGTAAACATATGATAAACGCCATCTACGTACACCACCTCCGGCTCCAACGTGTTTCCTGTCCACCAACCGTCACCCACGGTTTCCCAGCCCGATTCGCCCAGTTCCAATCCGAGATAATATGCAGGGCTTTCCTGATAGCGAGTCCACGCCGTTCCGTCTTCGGAATCGTATATGATAACATGATCGCCATCACCGTATCCGTTTCCAATCAAACTCTCTTTCATGGCATCCGATTGATCGTACCAACGACCTCCCGAATAGATGCGATAGTGCCCATCCTCGGTAATCATGCCGAAAGCCGAATAATCATATGCAGGATCGTCGGCATTGATGGCAGCAATCAATCCGTTGTAACTGTTGCGCGTTCCGTTGATAAGGAAATCGTCAACTCCATCACCGTTTATATCGCCAATTGCAAAGCCGTCCACCTTCGACATTTCGGACGTGCACCGTCCAAACAGATTGGTGTTGCCCATTTCGTCTGCGTCGGGACCAAAACGCCCGTCTCCGCGTCCAAACAGAGACAAAACCTCCCAATTTGCGGACGATTTGGAGCCGTCCTCCTTATAAAGACGAACCAAATCCACCCGTCCGTCTTGGTTGATGTCGCCAACGGCAAATTGCGTATCCGTGCTAACTCCCTCTGTAGTCGCAACCGTTACGGGGTCGCCGGCAACAAACTGCGTACCGTCAAAAAGCAAGGATGTTACCCGAGAACTGTCGGCATCGATATACAGAAGATCGGGTGTCCCGTTTCCATCCACATCGCCCGCGAACAACCCGCCGGCTTCGCCCGTGAAAACGCCATACGACTTGACATTAAAGCCGCCTTCCGCTCTCGCGTATACGATATACAGCGTTCCGTCATCGCCGAGAATAACCGGGTCGGCTCGCCCGTCTCGATCAAAATCCGCAACCCCGCGAAGAACACCGGAAATACCCAAATCGGCAGTTATCGGATCCCCATAGGAAAGACGAAGTCCCGTTATTTTATATCCCACAACGGAAGTATACTTCTGATCATTATACTTGAAAGTGGAGTTGTTTTTGTGCTCTGCGGGATACACCGTCAAAACACCGTCTTCATATGTCAAAATGTCGGCATAAAGATCTCCCGTAACCTCTGCAACGAAAAAAGCAGCCGGAATTGATTCCATCTTCGCACTGCGCAAATTCAGTTTCCACCCATATTGCATATAGTCATGGTTAACAGCAGAATCATGCCCGTAAAAAGTCGAGCTGTAATGTAATGTCATATTGACCTTTGAAAGCAATGCAGAACCTTCCGAAACGGTTGTTTGCTCCCGATAGGTTGCCGAAATAATGTCCGCCACGTTCGACACCGTACTTTCCGAGGTGTTTTCGAACGGATTCCACAATGCCTGCGGTCCTGCCGTTTCTTCCGAAGAGGTATCCTCGGAGGAATTATTTGCATCCTCCTCTGCCGTTGTCTGTGATTCCGTGTCTGTCACAGACCCCGCCCCTCTGCTGCAGGCAACCAAAGACAACCCGATTGCAAACAATAAAAGCAAGCAAATTTCACGAATAAAAAAACGACTCATTCTCCTCATAAATATCCTCCCTTTTACAACCGATTCTTCGATTGCAATCAATCAACAATAACATTTTACCACAAAACAAAAGGCTTGTCAAGACGTCTCTTTGACAGTTCGTCTCCTCAAAAAGCCTTATTTTCACTTTGCCGTTCGGCATTGTCGCCCATATTTTCCCATTCATTCTTTGATTATTTCTATGGATAAAACATCCCCTGCACACAAATAATAGCAGTGTGTTCAAAAAACCTGCATTTGGGGCGGATAACTTCGTTTTGCAGAAGAATGCGGAAACGTACTGCACAGTCGCACAAGCGGCGAGGAGAAAGCATCCGGCAAGCAGGAGGACAAAGGAGAATAAAAAATGAAGGCTACAGGAATCGTAAGAAGAATCGACGAGCTTGGTCGAATCGTTATTCCCAAGGAAATTCGTCGAACCATGCGCATCCGCGAGGGCGACCCGCTGGAAATCTTTACTGACCGAGAAGGCGAGGTTATTTTCAAAAAATACTCCCCCATCGGCGAACTCACCGGGTTTGCGGCGCAGTACGCGGAAACATTGCACAAAACGGGCGGGATGGCTGTCATCATTTGCGACCGCGACGCCGTGATTGCTTGCGCCGGTGTTTCCAAAAAAGAATACAATGACAAGTCGCTCTCCGAGGAAATCGAGCATATTATGGAAAATCGCTCTCTTTACGTGCATCACAACGGCGACCCGACCATTCCCGTCATCCCCGACGGCAATAGCCATTATGTCAGTTGTGCGATGCCGATTATCAGCGAGGGAGATATTATCGGATGTGTCATCTCTCTGCAAACAACCGACGGAGCATCCGGCGTAATCGGCGGTGACGTGGAAAGCAAATTGATTCAAACTGCCGCAAGCTTTTTAGGAAAGCAATTGGAAAATTAAGGAACCGCTGATTTATTCGGCGGCACATTTTCGGCACATCTTTTTCCTCCTGCTTCTTGCCGAAAAACGCGAAGTACCTCCAGTACATCTTGCGTTTTTCGCAATTGCAGGCAAAAAAATCTGCACCGAATCTGTACCACCTCATTAAATCAGTGTTTCCTTAAGAAAAGCAGAATATGGCAAAAAGGCTCCCTCTGATGCCCAACGGCAACATTTGAGGTAGCGCACAAACGGCGATCAAAATGCCTTTCCAATGCTTTACCGCAAACGAAACGGTGTTTTTGGTCGCTTCTGCCGTTTTCTTTGCGGCTTTGCCCGCGTTCTCGGCGGCTTTCTTTGCCGACTTGACAGAGCCGTTTTTCGCCGCCTTTGCATACTCGCGCTTAATACGCTGTTTTTGCATAAAGCGCGAAAAGGGATTTGACGCGGCGATTTGCGGGTTATCTTGTAACGCCTTTTGATACTTAAATTCCGCGTTTGCCTTAATCGCCGCTTTTTCGGCTTTGGCGGCGGTACGGTAGGGTTTGAGCTTTCGGCTGTGGTAGCCCTCTTTGAGTTTCCGCGTTCCGAATTTTGCCGCGCCCTCGGCAAGTTCCTCACTCTTGTGCGCCGCTTCCACACCCGAATTGTCCTTTTCGACTTCGTGTATCTTGCCGTGAACGTATAGATCCGCGTCTCTGACAGGGTGCAAGGGGCTTTTGTGTTTGCCCCTCGCGTCGCTTGGCGGTTTGTCCCCCTTTTCAAAGTGAAGCCGCGTTTTCGCTTTTCCCGTCGCTTCGTCAAAAGTGCGTTCTTTTACGATTTTCTGCTTCTGCGGGATAGCCGCACTTGCTTTCTCGTAGCGGTCAGCCGCTTTTTCCGATTTCTTGATATATTTATCAAGTTCGGGATTTGCCCGTTCTTCATCGG
>CAZMAZ010000015.1:0-19011 GCA_964564255.1 uncultured Clostridium sp.
GCAAGTAAAGAGACAGAAAAAGCAGGGAAGAGCCGGCAAAACTATTTGTCGGCTTGCTCCGAGCGTGGCAATCGAAAAACGATTTTATCCTTTTCCATATCAAAAAGAACCGTCATTCCCGCCCGCACAGACCCGCTAAGGACCGCGTCCGAAAGCGGGTCTTCAATCATTCTGACGCAGGCGCGCCGAATCGGTCGTGCGCCGTATAAGGGATCTGCGCCTACCGTTGCAATGTGTTCAACCGCTTGCTCGGTAAACTGCAATTCGATTCCGAGTACCGCCGCACGGTTTTGTATTTTTCGCAACTCCATACGCGTAATCTCAATCAGTTCCTCTTTTCCCAAGGAGGAAAATAAAATGATTTCGTCTATTCTGTTGAGAAATTCGGGACGAAAAGCGGCGCGAACCTCGCGCATCACCTTTTGTTCGGACAATTCCCGTACATGGCTTGTTTGCTCAAAAAAACCGAGTGTTTGCTGTGCGGCGGGCTGATCAACGCCGATATTGGAGGTCATAATGATCACCGTATCCGAAAAACGAACCGTGCGCCCGCGTGCATCGGTCAATCTTCCGTCCTCCAACACCTGTAAAAGCAGGTTAAACACATCCGGATGTGCCTTTTCGATTTCATCAAACAAAACAACGCTGTAGGGTTGTCGCCTTACCTTTTCGGTCAATTGTCCTCCTTCGCCGTATCCGACATACCCCGGCGGGGAACCGATCAGTTTGGATACGCTGTGCCGTTCCATATACTCCGACATATCAAACCGAATCATCAATTCCTCCCGTCCAAACAGTGCGATCGCCAATGCGCGGGAAAGCTCTGTTTTTCCGACGCCGGTCGCACCGAGAAACAAAAAGGACGCAATCGGACGCGTCGGGTTTTTAAACCCCGACCGTCCGCGCCGCACCGCACGACAGACCGCTTGAATTGCCTTATCCTGTCCGATTACACGCGTATGCAGATTTTCTTCCAATGCAAAAAGTCGCTTTGTGTCCTCCTGTTCGGGACGCGACACGGGAATTCCGGTCCATTGTGATACAATCAGCGCAATATCGTCTGGCGTAACCGCACATACCGCCTCTTGCTTTGCCTGTTCAAAAGCGGCGGTTTCCTTCTTTTCCCGCTCCGATAAACTTGCCTCCTGCTTTCCGCATTCCGCCGCGGATGCAAAATCTCCCGCATTGATCGCCTCCTCCTTGCATTTTCGCACATACAAAAGCTCTTCACGTACCGTTCGCAAGGACGTAGGCAGAGAAGTGGCACGAATTCGAATCCGCGATGCTGCCTCATCAATCAAATCAATCGCCTTATCCGGTAAATAGCGATCGGGCAAATACCGAATTGACAAATTGACCGCCGCCGCAATGGCAGAATCCGGAATCGAAACACGGTGATGGGTTTCATACCCTGCACGCAGTCCTTGTAAAATCCGAATCGCCTCTTCTTCGGTCGGCTCTTGCACCAGGACCGATTGAAACCGTCGCTCAAGGGCGGCATCTTTTTCAATATATTTTCTGTATTCCGCAATGGTCGTTGCCCCGATGACACGAATATCTCCGCGCGCAAGTGCGGGTTTTATAATATTGGCGGCGTCGACAGCGCCTTCTGCCGCACCTGCGCCGATTAAATTGTGAATTTCATCAATAAACAGAATCAAATTCGAATCCTGTGTTGCTTCTCGAATGACATTCTTAAAGCGTTCCTCAAATTCGCCGCGATATTTGGCGCCGGCAACCATGCCCGCCATATCCAATGCAATGATTTTTTTATCCCGTAAGGATTCGGGAATCTCTCCGTCGACAATGCGAAGCGCCAGTCCTTCTGCCAATGCCGTTTTTCCAACCCCCGGCTCTCCGATCAAGCAGGGGTTGTTTTTTTGCTTGCGCACAAGAATGCGAATCATACGTTCGGTCTCCTGATCCCGTCCAATCACAGGATCCAGCTTTCCCGCACGTGCAGCCGCACAAAGATCTACACCGTAAGCAACGACAGTGGGCGTTTTTCCGTATTTTCCACCGACCTCGCCGGAACGGCTTTCCGCACGATTTTGTTCCTTTCCCGTGGGATGCAAAAAAGCGGAAGAGGCACCGATAAATGCCGTCACGTCGCCGTAAAGCTCTTGCGCTCCGACACCGATCGAATCCAAAATCCGAATTGCCACGCTTTCCCGTTCCATACAAAGCGCCGCGAGCAAATGCTCGGTCCCGATTCCCATCGGTACGTTTTTTTGCGCTTCCTTCGCCGACTGTTCAATAATGTGTTGCAGACGCGGCGTCATATCGGAGGCGCAAAGATTGCTCCGATTGCCAACACCGGAAATCGCGCGTACGCAGTCGTAAACCTTTTCTTTTTGAATGCCGCGTGCCTGCATCAATTTATGCGCCGTGCTCTCCGTCTCCTCCGTCAATGCAAGCAACAAATGCTCCGAACCGATATAGCTGTGTCCCATTTCGCCTGCAATTCTAAGGCATGCTTGCAATACGTGTTGCGCCTTTTGCGTAAATTCAGATTCCATTCTCAACCATTTTCTCCTTTCCAAATCTGCTGTCTCGTAGCCGATTGTAAAAGTCTTTTTTGGGGCACCTCTAAAAATTCATCGCACGCAGATTCGGCGAGATCTTTTCCGTCATTTGTCACAAAACGCCTCGGCAGTAGCGCTGCTACAGCCATCGGCCTTTTGCCTAAACTGACAAAAAATCTCTCTGCCGCCCAGCGCGCGTTGAATTATTAGAGGTACCCTTTTGGGAAAACGCACCGGCATACGGAAATTACCCAACCGACAATGCCTTTGTTACCGTCTGCGCACGCAGACGGTTGCGTGCTTTTTCGTCCTTAGGTGCATCCTGCGCCTGTAAATGCAGATGTGCGGGCATACATTCGATTGTCAATGCGGTCACGGTTTCAAACGGTATGTCCTTAATAATACCCGCACGAATTCCCAATCGCAAATCCGCACTCAATCGCAAAAAGGCGGTTTCCGACAAAGAATACGAACCGCAAAGCAAACTGCGCGCACGATACACACGTTCGCTCAGTGCTTCCAACCCCTCCGATTCGGCAATCATCCGATTCAAAAGCTCATTTTCCATCCCCTTCAATTCGGTCGCCGTATTTCGCAAATGCGTAAGCAATGCTTCCTCTGTCAATCCAACCGTCAAAGCATTTGACAGCAAATACAGACTTCCCGTGCGGTACAGAGGCGTCAACAGCAGGGAAGGCGCTATCCGCGCGCTGACATCTCCGAGTAGGTGCTCAGCTTCCAACAGCGGAAGCGAAAGAATTGCCGTGGCACGCATACCGGTACCGTGCATAGCGGGATTTTGTGTCAAATAACCGAATCGTTTATCAAAGGCAAGCGGATAGGCGCGATCCACGATTTCCTCCACCTTGCATACATTGGCATATGCGCCTTCAAAGCTAAGTCCGGGCATCAGACACTGCATAACCAAATGATCCTCCTCACAAAGCATGACAGATAAGTTGCAGGGAAGATTTTGTGCAAGCGCATGCGGTGTATTCAGCCTCACAAAAGAAGCGCTTGCTTCCATACTCTCTACGTAGGATACCGCATTTGCGGGAGAAATATCCGCAAAATGAAGCAATCGAAACCCGTTATTCTCCAAAAGCCCGCCGATTGATTCAATAAGCTCATTTGCACCCTTTGCATCAAGACAAGCAGGGAAGAGATGCTGTTCTGTATTTCTGTTCAGGGAAACTTTGGTTCCCAATACAATGTCCCCGTCGGGACCGCTGTTTTCATACCAAGCCATTTTTTGTTCCTTTCTGTTTTTGTTTTTGTTTCTGTCTCTGTGTCTGCCTCATTTGGGATCTTCCTGTTCCAATGTGCGAATTTCATCACGTAAAGAAACTGCTTCTTCGTAATTTTCCGACGCAATTGCAGTATGTAATTTTTCGCGCAATTCCCGAATGCGTTCCGCGCGGCGGATTCGTTCCTTGTATCTGCCGGGGGATTGCCCAACGGATTCCGCATTGCCGTGTACAAGCGTAAGAGACGCCCGTAGCTGCTCACCAAAGGTGTCGTAACAGCCCGTGCATCCCACGCGCCCGGATGTGGCAATGTCCGCAAGCGTCATGCCGCAACGTGAGCAGGAACGAACGGGAGAGATTCCTTTCGGAACCGCAAGCGGAAAAAACCGATCCAAGAGTCCCTGTCCCGATTCGCAGGGAATTCCCCATTCCCGCATCACAGACCCAACCTCTTCCCATCTTCCGCCTTTTTTTCGATCGGCGGCGCATTCCGCACATAACGCACGGGTGCGCGTCTTCGCGCCGACCGTTTCATTGTAAAAAACCGATGCTTTTCTTTTTTTGCAAATATCGCAAAGCATTTCCTTTGTACTTCCTTTCCTTCGGAGTTACCTCCATTATACGCTATCCTTTGCGCGTAATTTGTCACAAAAAGGGAAGCAACTGAAAAAGATGCCGCAGTATTTGCGCTTCTGCGGGAAAATTCGACAGTGAATGTGTCTAATTAACAGAATGTTCATACTTTTGTCGGCATAGTATGATATAATGAATTGAGATTTCTCCGATCTTTCTCGGAGAAAACATATCGTCATCTGAATTGCATAGGAGGAAGTTATGGCTGAATTGAAAATGCTCGCAATCGATCTGGGTGCGTCCAGCGGCAGAGGAATTGTCGGCGCTTTTGACGGAGAAAAATTAACCTTGCGTGAAAATCATCGTTTTTCCAACGACCCCGTTTTTGTGAACGGTCGATTTACGTGGGATATTCTCCGCATCTTTTTTGAAATTAAAAATTCCATCACGAAAACGGTCATCGACCGAGACAACATCAGCTCTATGGGCATCGATACATGGGGGGTCGACTACGGACTTCTCGATAAAAACGGACGGTTGATGGCAAATCCGACCCATTATCGTGATACAAGAACCGATCAAATCACCGCATACACCAAGGCATTTGTCAGCCCCGAAGAGGTTTACAATATCACGGGAATTCAAGCAATCGATTTCAACACGCTCAATCAATTGGCAGCCGAAAAGCGCGACGATCCCGAAATGCTGGAACGCGCCGCCACCATGCTCTTCATCCCGGACCTGCTCAATTATTTCCTGACAGGCAAAAAAATGACCGAATACACGGTTGCTTCAACCGGCATGATTTTGGATGCCAAAACCAAGAAATATGCAACGGGCTTGTTTGAAAAGCTGGGAATCCCCACAAATATTCTGACCGAAATTGTAGAGCCGGGCACAGACCTCGGCGGCTTGCTCCCGCAGATTTGCGAGGAGGTCGGTCAAAATAACATTCGGGTGCGCACCGTGGCATCGCACGATACGGCAAGCGCCGTGCTGGCAGTCCCCGCCGCAAATGATGATTTCATCTATATCAGCTCGGGTACCTGGTCGCTGATGGGTGCCGAATTAAAATCGCCTCTGTTAAACGATGCAACCCGTGCCGCAAACTTCACAAACGAAGGCGGTGCCATGAATACCATCCGCTTCCTGAAAAACATCATGGGCCTTTGGATTATTCAGGAATCAAGACGGCAATGGAAACGCGAAGGCAAAGATTATTCCTTTGCACAAATGGAAGCATGGGCAAAAGAAGCCACACCCTTCCGCTCTTTGATCAATGTTGACGACAAGTCCTTCAATACACCCGGTAACATGCCGGAAAAGATCCGCGATTACTGCCGCCGTACAGGGCAACCTGTTCCCGAAAGTGTCGGCGAGGTCGTTCGTTGTATTTATGAATCTCTTTCTTTGAAGTACAGATATACCGTTGAAAACATCGCCGAATTGTCCGGCAAACCCGCTTCCATGATCAATGTGGTGGGTGGCGGCACCAAGGATAAATTCCTTTCGCAGATGACGGCGGATGCTTGCGGCATTCCGGTTTGTGCCGGTCCCGAAGAAGCAACTGCTATCGGCAATCTCTTGATGCAGGCAATCGCCGCGGGAGAAATAGCCGATCTGCACCAAGCAAGAGAGGTTGTTTCCGCATCCTTTGCCCCCTCCTATTATCAACCCACCGCAGAACGCGGTATTTGGGATGAAGCATACGGCAGATTCTGCAATCTTCATTGATAAGCGAAAAAACAGAATCTAAGGAAACGCTGATTTAATGAAGTGGTGCATATTCGATACAGACTTTTTCGGCAAAAAGCAGTCGGGAAAAGATGTGTCAAAGATGTGCCGCCGAATAAATCGGCGGTTCCCTAAGGAACAAATCAGTATTTTACCCAAAATCGAAATATAACAAAACGACACGCGTTACAGCGGATCATCAGAAAGGAATTTGAACATGAAGGACGAACAGTACGGCGAACTTAGCCTGATTGGCATGAAAGGTTGCGAAGATTTCGCAAAAAAAGTTGACTATTACCTGAAGGAATGGCGCAGACACGACGACGAGGAAACATACCTTGTGTCGGTTGATTGCCCGCGCTTTGGAACCGGAGAAGCGAAAGCACTGATTCATCAGTCTATGCGCGGACAGGACGTGTACATCCTTTGTGACGTATTTAATTACAGCGTCACTTATGATATGTACGGCGTAACCGTTCCGATGAGCCCCGATGATCACTATGCAGATCTCAAACGTATTATCGCAGCTATCGGCGGTAAAGCGCGCAGAATCACGGTGATTATGCCCATGCTTTACGAAGGACGTCAGCACAAGCGTTCTTCGCGCGAATCTCTTGATTGTGCAATCATGCTACAGGAACTAGTGCACATGGGTGTCTCCAATATCATCACATTTGATGCACACGATTCCCGCATTTCCAATGCAATTCCGCTTTCGGGCTTCGACAATGTTCGTCCCACCTACCAAATGATCAAATCGCTGATTCGAAATGTTCCTGACGTGATCATAGACAAGGACAATTTGATGATGATTTCCCCCGATGAAGGTGCCATGGCACGGTGTATGTATTATTCCTCCGTACTCGGGCTTGACATCGGTATGTTCTACAAACGCCGTAACTACTCTGTGGTTGTCAACGGCAAAAACCCAATCGAAGCACACGAATACCTCGGTCAGGATTTGACCGGCAAGGATGTCGTCATTGTCGACGATATGATTTCCTCCGGCGAATCACTGCTTGATGTTGCAAGACAGATTAAATCTCGCGGCGCAAAACGAATTTTTGCTTTCGCAACCTTCGGATTGTTTACAGAGGGACTTGAAAAATTCGATAAAGCCTACGAGGAAGGAATTATTTCCAAGGTCTTCAGCTCCAATCTTGTTTACCATCGTCCGGGACTGAATCAGCGCGAATGGTTTGTCAATGTCGACATGTCCAAATACGTGTCTTATATCATTGACACTTTAAATCACGATGCTACCATCAGTGATCTGCTCAATCCCGTAAAACGAATCAACAATATTGTTGAAAAGCATCGCCGCGAGATGGAACAAACCGGTCAGATTTCGATGTCCTTCGAAGAACACGATAACTGATATTATTTCATGTATAAGATTTTAGAGAAAAAAAACTTGAATCCGACCGTGATTCAGCTGCAAATTGAAGCTCCCTTGGTCGCAAATAAAGCCTTGCCCGGGCAGTTCATCATTTTGCGGGTTGACGAGGACGGAGAACGCATTCCCTTGACCGTTGCAGGAGTCAATAAAGCAGCGGGAACAGTCAAAATCATTTACCAGGTTGTCGGGGCGACCACCGAAAAGCTCAGCCACAAGAATCCGGGTGACACACTGCAAGACTTTGTCGGTCCTCTCGGTGTTCCCACGCATCTTGACGGACTGAAAAACGTTTGTATCGTCGGCGGCGGTGTCGGCTGTGCCATTGCCATGCCCATCGCCGAGGCGTTACATCAAAAGGGGGCACGTGTTACCTCAATTATCGGCTTTCGGAATAAAGATCTCATCATCTTGGAGGATGCATTCCGAAACTGCTCCGACCGCTTGCGCGTTATGACAGACGACGGGTCTTACGGAGAAAAAGGGAATGTAACCCTGCCGCTCAAGACATATCTGGAAAGCGGCGAGCAATTTGATCAAATCATTACGATAGGACCGCTTATCATGATGAAATATGTGGTCGCAACAGCCAAGCCTTTTCAAATACCGGTAACCGTTTCCATGAATCCAATCATGATTGACGGTACGGGTATGTGCGGCGGTTGCCGATTGACATTGTGTATCGACGGAAAACGCGTAACCAAGTTTGCCTGCGTGGACGGCCCCGATTTTAACGGATATGAGGTTGATTTCGACCAAGCTATCTTGCGAAATAAAATGTACGGCGAATTTGAGCGACACGCACACGAACAAACATGCAATCTCTATAAAAGGGAGGCGCAATAAAATGGCAAAAGCAAACATGTCAAAAAAGCGCAATCCCATGCCGACGCAAGAGCCATCGGTGCGTGCACAAAATTTTTCGGAGGTTGCTCTCGGCTATGACGAACAAACCGCAATAGACGAAGCCTGCAGATGCTTGAACTGCAAAAACATGCCCTGCGTTGGCGGTTGTCCGGTAAAGGTACAAATCCCGGCATTTATTGCAAAAATCCGAGAAGGCGACTTTGAAGGCGCTTACCGCATCATTTCACTTGCCTCTTCCTTACCGGCTGTCTGCGGCAGAGTCTGCCCGCAGGAAACGCAATGCGAATCCAAATGCGTGCGCGGCATCAACGGGGAATCGGTGGGAATCGGCAGACTTGAACGTTTTGTCGCCGATTGGCACAATACCTTCGGTACCGAAGCCCCGACACGTCCGCAAGCGAACGGACATCGTGTCGCCGTCGTCGGATCGGGTCCCTCCGGTCTTACCTGTGCGGGCGATCTTGCTAAAAAAGGGTATGCCGTTACGGTGTTTGAGGCATTGCATACAGCAGGCGGCGTTTTGGTTTACGGCATCCCCGAATTTCGTTTGCCTAAGCACATCGTCGCCAAAGAGGTGGAAACATTACGTGCACTCGGTGTGGAAATACAGACCAATGTCGTCATCGGCAAAACTTTAACCGTCGACGAATTGTTTTCGATGGGATATGAAGCGGTCTACATCGGCTCCGGCGCCGGATTGCCGAATTTTATGGGCATCCCGGGCGAATCACTGAACGGTGTCTATTCCGCAAACGAATTTTTAACGCGTAGCAATTTGATGAAATCCTATCATGAAAATCCCGATACCCCGATTATGAAAGGCGGAAAGGTGATTGTCGTCGGCGGCGGCAATGTTGCCATGGATGCCGCACGAACCGCGCTTCGTCTGGGTGCCGAAAAAGTAACCGTCGTTTATCGCCGTTCCATGGAAGAATTGCCTGCGCGCAGGGAAGAAGTCGAGCATGCCGCAGAGGAGGGAATTGCATTCTGCCTTCTTTGCAATCCTATCGAAATCTTCGGCTATGAAAATCAAAATGATAAACAAGATCCGAAAAACGGATTTGTAACCGGCATGCGCTGTATTCGAATGGAGCTCGGTGAACCGGATGAAAACGGCAGAAGACGTCCTGTTCCGATTTCGGGCAGTGAGTTTACCCTGGAGGCGGATACGGTAATTATATCGATCGGAACCTCTCCGAATCCGCTGATCAAATCCACCACAGAAGGTCTTGATGTCAACAAACGCGGCGGTATTATCGTAAACCAAGACGGATTGACCTCGCGCTCGGCTGTCTATGCGGGCGGTGATGCCGTCACAGGCGCAGCAACCGTCATTTCTGCCATGGGAGCGGGAAAGACAGCCGCAAAAGCAATTGATGCGGCATTGTGCCAAATCGATTAAGCCCGACTTTCGAAATAATTCGAATTATTTTTCAACTTTTTTCAAAAAAGCTATTGCAAAACACAAAATAATATGGTATAATATTCTTTGCGTGTGATTTTCACGCTTTTGTCGGGTGGTCCGCTGCATGCTCGCATGAACATCCGTATTCTGAAAATGGAAGGAGTAAGAGTCATGGATCTTATTAAGGCTTTTACAGACGAGCAATTGAAAAAGGGAAGCGATGTTCCCCAGATTCACGTTGGCGATGATGTTCGCGTACACAACAGAATCAAAGAAGGTGCCAAAGAGAGAATTCAGATTTTCAACGGTACTGTCATCGCAAAGCACGGAGGCGGTATCTCCGAAACCTTCACGGTTCGCCACATTGCATACGGTTGCGGCGTAGAGAAGACCTTCCCGTTGCATTCCCCCAATGTTGTCAAAGTCGAAACCACCCGTGTCGGTAAGGTCAGACGTGCTAAGCTGTACTATTTGCGCGGCAAGGTCGGTAAGGCTTCCAAGGTTAAGGAACAAATCAGATAATTTCTTATCCGCAAAAAGAGAGCGATATTCGTCACAAGGCGAATATCGCTCTCTTTTTCTGTTTTCAAATGCTCCGTGTCTCTTTCTAAGGAAACACTGATTTAATGAGATGGCACAGATTATTTGAGATTCTTTGCGTTCTTTTCTTTTTTTCTCTTTAAGAGCACGGTTGTTGCACCGGTCACGGCAATCATTGTCGACCCTGCAAGCAAACTGCCGCAGCCGTTTTGTTCGGAATTTGATGCCTGCGTATCCGTAGCCGATACATCATCGGTTATATCTGCGGTTATATCTGCGGTCGTTTCGTCCGTGACCGGACTGTGTTTCGCCCACGCCGCGGCTTTTTCCTGTTTCCCGGCTGCCTGCAAAGAGAGATTGCACTCGGATAAAACATCCAGCTTCTGCCCGTTAATGCCTTCTTCCGTATAGTCTTGGAATTGCCAAGATGCCGCTATTTGAATCCCCGCCTCGGAAATCCAATCTGTGATCTGTCGGAAGGTATCGATTGCATCTGACGCCCCTTCCATATCAAGCAAATCCCCGAATTCTCCAAAAAACAATGCTTTATTCTGTGCTTTTGCGGCATCTGCGTATGCTTGAAAATAAGCAAGACTGGAAACCTTGGTTCTAAATCGATCCAACTCCAAAACATAGCCGGGAGTTGCACTTCCGGCAGTGCCGTGCTGTAAATGAAAACTGATTGTATCAATCGGATCGGGTGTGTAAATCGCATTGATCTGATTGAACTTTTTTTGTGTATCCGTATTCCAATTCAAATTCCACAAATGCTTTTTGTTCGGTTTTTTCGACACACTGTAAAGGGAATATGCGGCAGGACGCATTTCACTGTTACCGGTTGTAATCATACGGTAGGTATCATATTTGCGAATTACTTTGGCAATTTCGGCATAAAAGAAGGCAAGCTCGGTTGATGTATAATAATCATAGCCGTCAATATCGGTGCGTTCTGTGCCGGGATATTGCATATCCCACAAAAAATCACGGTAATTGGCATCGCAAAGATCTGCATCCAGGTTATATTCATTGCCAATCTCCCATCCCCATACCGCAGGGTGATCGGCAAAATGCGACACAATGGCTTCGGTATATTTTTGGGCATAAGTAAGTACGTCGCTTCCTTCCACTCCCATATCCGAACGTTTTCCGTTTACATGAAGTGCAATGGCAGGATCCCACCACATCAAAGATACGATAACACCGACCTGATTTTCGGCGGCAGTATCCAAAACCGATTGCATATAAGCATAAATCGGTTCCGGATCGGCATCAAAAAGCTCGTAATAATCCGGATAATATCCGCAAAGCGGCAAACGCACAAAGGGAATATTATGCTCTTTGATGGAAGCAAACGCGCTCACATAAGCAGGCGGGTCCGCTTCACTGTAGAAGGAATGACAAAACGCACCGAAATAGTTCAATCCAAACCCATAGAACGGTTGTCCTTCCAGTGTCAAAGTTCCATCCGATTCCACATGCAAACCGTAATGCATTTTGTTCATCGATCCTTCTTCCTCACTTTCTTTGTCAGACACAGCATTGGCGCAGGTTAAAATCGCGGTTGCGGATACCAAAAGCATAACAGTCAGTACCCATGCGACAATTCTTTTCATGGCTATATTCCTTCCTCGGGAACTGTATTTGGCGCATGCCGCGTAGGCATATCTACCCATCCCGCACTTATCATACCATACTTTTCCTAATTTGTCAAGCAATCATTTTGTTTTTCTTTTTTAGGAAAACGTAAAAATAAAAAGCGAAAAAAACAAGACACGCAATCCGACTTCCTATTTGACTCTCTATTTGACTTCTAATCCGCTTTCTTTGTGAATATACTTGTCTTGCAAGCAGAGTCAAAAAGTATGCACCGAACACAACAGGAGGGAACACGCATGGTCCGTATCTCGGAAACGCAAAAAGTAAAAGAAACATTGCTCCCGAACGGCGTCACGCGGTTTTTGCCCCCTCTGCTGATAAAAGAAATCGAAAAAGCGGCAAAAGAAAATACGACAGGTGCCGGCGGGGTTATAGAAGAAATTCGTCTGCGCGCAATGCGAAAGGCTTCGATTGTTCTTGACGGTCAAAACCGCTTGCTTCCGATTTGTCTGACATATGCGGAAATACGGGATATATTAACCGCCATGAGCGGTAAATCGCTGTATGCGTACAGTGATACCATCAATCAAGGGTATTTGTCTCTGGACGGCGGGATCAGAGTCGGTGTCGGCGGGCGCGCATCCTGCGAACAGGAACGCGTCATCGGCGTTTATGACATTTCCTCGCTATGCATCCGTCTCCCGCACCGTGCACCGCCGCTCGGAAGCCAAATTGTGTCCCTTTTAAGGCAGGAAGGCGGCAGTCGCGGTATTTTGATATATGCACCACCCGGCGTCGGAAAAACCACGCTTTTGCGCGGTGTCAGCGTCATGCTTGCAAGCGGTGACAACCCTCGCCGTGTTGTGGTTATCGACACCCGCGGCGAATTGCGATTTGCCACCGACGGAGAATCTCTTTGCATGGATATTTTATCGGGGTATCCGCGCAAGCTCGGCGTGGAAATCGCCGCCAGATGCATGAATGCGCAGGTCATGATTTGCGATGAAATCGGCGATTATGAAGAAGCCTTTGCTTTGGCGGCAGCACACAATTGCGGCGTGCCGCTGATTGCAACCGCGCACGGAAAAACCGTAGACGAAATTCTGCGCCGCACGGGAATTCGTCTTTTACATGAAGCAAAAATTTTTACTTACTATGTCGGAATCACACGAAACGGGAGCGGCGGTTTTCACTACAAAATTGATACATGGGAGCGTGCAGATGCTGTTATTTAAAATAATCGGAACCTTGCTGATCTGCGCAACCGGGATCGGTTTTGCCATTTTTGCCATTCGGTTCGAGCGGCGAAAACTACAGATACTGGATAGCTATATTTCACTGATTTTTTACATCAAGGGACAAATTGACAGTTGCGCTATGCCAATCGGAGAAATTATGCGCAGTGCGGGAAGAGCACTCCCCGAATTTTCGGAATTGGAAACGCTTTCAGATCTCAAAAATCCCATTGACCGTGAATGCATCTACTATCTTGATCGCGAATCCTTGCGCCTGCTTCATGCATTCTTTACCGAACTCGGCAGTCTCTATCGCGATGAGCAGTTGCGTCGATGCGACTACTATATTGAAGCACTGACCGCACAAAGACAAAAAATGAACGAAATGCTTCCCGCGCGCTTGCGATTGGTTTGCACATTGGTTTTGTGTACAGCCGCGGGAATTGCAATTTTACTTTGGTAGAAAGAAACAGGGAAGATACATGGAAGTTGGAATGATTCTCAAAGTCGCCGGCGTCGGCTTGTTGGTGTCGGTTGCAACACAAATTCTGTCCAAATCCGGAAGGGATGAACAGGCAATTATGGTAACCGTCGCGGGAATTGTAGTCGTCCTTCTGATGCTGGTGGATGAAATCGGAGAGCTTTTTTCCCGCATCTGCACACAGTTTGGACTTTAATATCTCATGTCCACCGACATTTTCCGCATCTGCGGAATTGCATTGATTTGCACGATCGCAGTTTTCATTGTACGGCAATACAAGCCGGAAATGAGTATTCCCGTTCGCATCATCGGCGGCATTATCATGCTTTCAATGCTTTTACAATCCGCCGAACCTGTCCTGACCTATGCGCGCGACCTAATGGAAGCCGGCGGAATGCTCTCTTACGGAGAAATTGCTTTGCGTGCGCTCGGAATAACCCTATTAACACACATTTGTGCCTGTATCTGCCGCGATTGCGGGGAAAATACACTGGCAAATATAACAGAAAGTGCAGGGAAGATCGGAATGCTCCTTCTGTGTCTTCCGCTCTTTCGCGAAATCACCGAATATGTAGCCGCACTTTTAGGATAACGCATATTTGCAAAAACAAAAGAGGGAAAGGTGTCTCCGATTTTAGAGATACCCATAAAAGAACCAAAGGGAAGAAAAGGAACAGCTTATGAAAAAAGCGGGAAAGCAGATCAAAAAAATTGTAGCCTTTATGACGGCGGGAATTGTCTGCATTTTTGGAATAGTATTCAACGGATTTGCGGCAGATACGGATGTCGATTCGCAGTCAATCGGTATTCCGCAAGAATTTGACGACATATTGGCACAGCTCCCGGACAGGCTGCGCGACGCCTTGCCGCAAGGAATATTTTCCGATGATCCCGATGTCTTCTCGGAAAGTGTTGGGCAAATGACCGGTCCCGCCTATCTCTTAAAAACAGTTTTAGAACTGCTCGGTGTAAAATTGCAGGACAGTCTTGCTCTTTTTTGCACCTGTATCGGTTTGGTTTTACTCTCCGCCCTCCTTCGTCGACTTGCATCTATGTTTGGAGATGCCCCGCATTTACGCATTTGTAACCGTCTCTGCATTCTTGCCGCACTGACCGGCGGTTCCTATGCCATTCTTTCCGAAGTGAGTGCTTATTTTTCACAATTAACCGCTTTCATCGGTGCCTGCATTCCGGTCATGGGTACTCTGTACGCAATCGGCGGTAATGTCGGAGCGGCAGTCGCCAATAATGCCGTCTTAACCTCCGCCTTAACCGTGTGCGGTATTTTTTGCGGGAAAAGTATTCTTCCGGTTTTCGGCGGCTGTTTTGCACTCAGCCTTGTCGATTCCTTGTCACAGGAAATCAATCTGTCGGGTGTCATCAATCTGGTCAAGAAAACATGGATGACCGTTTTCGGATTTCTCTCCCTGCTTTTGACCGCCTCGCTTTCAATGCAAACCTTACTTGCCACCAAAAGTGATTCACTCGGCATGAAAAGTGCCAAATATGTTGCGGGAAATTTGATCCCCGTTTTCGGAAACACGGTTGCGGGAACGCTCGGAACATTGAGTGCATCGGTTGAACTGATTCGTTCGTCTGTCGGCATTTGCGGCGTCCTTTTGCTGCTGTTATTGCTTTTGCCGTCTTTGCTCCATCTTTTGATTTTGCGACTCGTATATATGAGCATCGGTGCCGTTTCGGGTCTGCTTGCCTGTAATGAGGAAACTGCTTTGTTTAACGAATTAACCTCTCTGTACGGCTATTTGGCGGGAGCGGCATGTATCTGCACTGTTGTCTTCCTGATAGCTTTTGCACTTCTTTGCGGATGCGGAACCGCTTTTTAACCGCTTTTAAAAATATAACTTGCAAATAAGAAATGTACAAAAGGGAACCGAAAGGAAGCGAAAAAATGCAGGATACCGTCTTTGCCCTGTTTCTTGCCTTGCTCGGCTTATCGATTATCTCCATGCTATCCCCCGGTGAAGGAAAGGAAATACGGCTGATTGCGGGTTTGTGTGTCATCATCGCGATTATGATTCCGATCAAACATTTCCTCACCGAAGCCCAAACCTTTGATTTGTCCTCATTGTCGGAAATGCTTGCACAAACAGAAGACAAAGAAAAAGCAGACAGCGATTATTGGGCAGAATTTGAATCCTCTCTGAGCCAATGGAACACAGCGGAATTGGCAGAAGCCATTCGTTCCCACTTAATATCCTCCTTTGCATTGGAAGAGCAATCAATCCGTGTGCGTGTCCAAACCGAAGAATCTCCCGACGGTATAAAACAGGCAAGCGTCCTTGTCCTGCTTTCCGATTCGGCTGTTTTTACCAATCCGCATGCTATTATCCAAAGTGTTGAGAACCTGATCGACTGTACTTGTACGGTTGCATTGGAATAAACAAAACCAAGGAACCGCTGATTGATTCGGCAGCACATCTTCGGCGCATCTTTTTCCTCCTGCCTCTTGCCGAATCTGTACCACCTCATTCAATCAGTGTTTTCCTAAAGAAAGATAGGAGAATAAAAAATGAGCAACGAAAAAAACGGCACTCCCACCTCGGGGATAGGGAAAGGATGGTTGTGGATTCTTGCTGGCGGCATGCTGGCAGGCATTCTTTTGCTTTTGTTCGGCGGAAACAGTTCCTCCAAAGGAACAAACGACGCCGGAATGGCACCTAAAATCGATGACGATGAGATTTTATCGTATCAAACCATGCTGGAAGAAAAAATCGAATTGCTGGTTTCACAGGTCAAAGGAGCGGGGACGGTCAATTGCGCGGTAACGCTGAGCGGAGGATTCGAATACGTATACGCGCAGGATATAACGGATAAAAGCGGGCAAATTTCCAGCACTTATATTTTGGTCGGCAGCGGTTCTTCCGAATCCGCAGTTTATCTGCGCGTGAAGACCCCGGATATTGCAGGAATCGGTGTTGTATGCGACGGCGGATCAAATGCAAGCATTCAGCGTGAAATTGTCGAACTTTTATCCGCCGCATTCGGAATCGGTTCCAATCGCATCTATGTTACAGGCAAAGGCTAAGCGAAAAGAATAATCGATACGTGCATATTTATCGAAATCGAACAGTATAATGTAGCGTACACAAAATAAAACCGTATGGAGGGTCTACTTATGAACATGAAAAACGGATGGAACTCTATCAAAGGATTTTTCGTTCGATTGGGAAAAAAGAATTTGATCATTATCGGCACCGTCGTACTGATCGGTGCGGCAGTCTGGCTGAATTTCCTCTTTTTCTCTGCGGGCAACGGAACAGGAGACGGCAATGCGTATAACGCAAGCGCCGGCATGTCCGGTAATTACGGCACGGAACAGTCTACACAAGAGGTCGGAACCGACAAATCCTCCGGTGCCAACACAACAACGGAAGCCTATTTTTCCGCTGTACAGGTCTCCCGCCAACGGGCAAGAGACGAAGCCCTGGAGGTCCTGAACGCTGTTGTTTCCAATGAGACGGCTGACGAAGAGGTCAAAGCCAACGCACTGGCGGAAATCACAAAAATTTCGCAAGAAATGCGGAAAGAATCGGATATTGAAACACTGATTCAATCCAAAGGCTTTTCCAAATGCCTTGCGGTCATCAACGGCGACAGTGCCAGTATTGTTGTTGCGTGCGAAAACGGAAAACTGGAAACGGCACAGCTGGCACAAATCAATGCCATTGTTTATGAGCAAGCAGGCATTGAACCCGGAAACATCACCATCAGCGCTAAACAAGGATAATTCGGAATTTTCTCCGAATGTAGGTCTCAATTGCGACACACAATCCCATTTTCAAAAAGCCGAATGCCGTATCTCCGCACAAAAAGCGGAATCCGACAGTCGGCTTTTTTTCGTTCTTTCGCTTTCGGTTTTTTAGATTTCCATTAAACAGTCTGTTAAGTTTTCCCTTAAAACGGGGCTGTCGCAATTTGCAAACACACCCCAGCAAAAAATTTTCAAAAATTTTTTCGAAAACTGTAAGATTCCGCTTTTCCCCGCGTATACAATAGCGAACCGTCAAAACAGCGCCGCCGCCCGCCATTAAAAAATAAAAAAATACATTTTGCCTATTGACAGAACATACCAAACATGATACAATAATCTTGTAAAGCAGTCACGAAACACGCACCGTCCGTCAACAATATGCGAAAGAGCTTATCTTTTCCCATGTTCTTGCGAGGATGCAGAAATGCTGCATAACATACTTGAATGGGCAAAAAACGGCGCATAAAGAGGGCGGAAGAACCACGCTTTCTTTGTGCGCTGTTTTTGAATCAATACTTTAGGAGGAACTGGGTATGAAAACAACAAAAATTTTTGGAATACTTTTAATCGCAGTGCTGTTATTGCAAGGAATGACCGCTTGCCAAAACAAAGCACCGCAAATTGTCGAGCTGGAAGAATATCCGATCTTTTTATATCAAAATTCGGTCGGCGTGCAGGGCGACACTGTTACCGCGAAATATACCGGAAAAGATTACTATGCACAGGAAAATTATTCGAAATCAAATGTATCAAAGAAACAGACAAAGATAGCGGGAGACAAAATAGACTTAAGGTATGATAAATCAACAAAGCTAAATATGTACAAAAATGATATTGATGTTTATGAGACTTTTTATAACGACAGATATTTGAGAATCGAATATAATGAAAAAACCGGGAAAATGGTTCGCTATATCAGATATGCGCCTTGCGAAGATCGAGAGTATGCATCCGAATTGACCCCGACATCCGGCAAAGAAGAATATGTTGCATATGTCAAAAAAATATTGCGGGAGCAGGCAGGGGTTAGTGTAGACAATCGAGAAATGCAAATCGTCACCAAAATAATCAAAGAAGACGGCTTGCCCGAATTTGTATCGGACTTTGTAAACAACAGTAGTATTGATTCGGATTTCAAGGCGGAATATACATTTGTGTTTTCTTCAACAATCGATGGAATCGACAGGACCGACGACATTAAAATAGTTATTACGAATGTTGGAGAGCTCTGTTCGTTGAAAGCACTGGCGAACGATGAGGCGTATGCACCCTTTGAAAATGTAAAGATTGATAAAACACGCATTAATAGTGAAGTGGAAAACGCATTTTCAAAAACAAAATGGAAGTATAATGTTACGTCGTATACTGTATCTCTTTGCTGTATGCCGATTGACTCGACACTGTGGGTGGAAGCAAAAGTGGATTACTATTATCAAGTCGAAGAGGATACCATTTCCGCCAGTGCGTGGTATTTCATAAAGGTTGCGGAAGCCAAATAATAAATAAGAGCACTGCATGTTGTATTATGCATAGTTGTGTTCGATTATTAATTGAGTAAACCGCCAAGAGATCGGAGTGAAATTCTCCGGTCAACAATAAGGGCTGTCGCATTAAATTCCCAAAAAAGCGGCTGTTCATTC
>CAZMAZ010000016.1:0-18818 GCA_964564255.1 uncultured Clostridium sp.
GGCTCCGCGCCCTCGACTGCGCCGCCTTTTGAAAAACTGCCTTTTTGACAAAAGGTCGAGCGAAAACTTTCAGCAATCTGCCGAAAGAACTTTCAGCAATCTGCCGAAAGAACTTTCAGCAATCTGCTGAAAGTAGGCGCTTTGGTCTACAGTCTGCGAGCGCCAATTGGCGCTCGATGCTCTCGCGTTCGGCTTCATTTAGGGGTTGACAAATCTTCTTTTTTGTGGTATTATGTACTCGGCTCATTGAGGCATCTCCTGTTCATGTGAGTGTGGTAACTACATTATACCATGAGATTGCCTTTTTGGGCTATCTTTTTTCTTTCAGAGGGGTGCAGTTGCAGCTTTAATCTGCCAAATAAAGATGTTTTGGTAGTAAATTGTCAGAGCGAATTGAGACGGCTCAATTATACGGACGGTGCAATTGAAGAGATTTGAGAAATCGATGAAGTTTTGCCGGCGATTTACGCAGCCCTTTTATATCGTTGATTTAAAACTTGCCGTTTATTATAAAACTATAAGTTAACATATGATATTTTTATCATGCGGAATTTGCAAAAAAAGGTTGACAATTTCGCCAAAAACAGATATAATAAGGGTATGAAAACGAACTGCCGCGGGATGCGGGGGAGGAATGATAAAATGATGTATAGAATCGGAATAGATCTTGGCGGGACCAATATTGCCGCCGGGCTTGTGGATGAATCGTTTCATATCTGTGCAAAGAAAAGTTTGCCGACGCATGCCGATCGGGATCCTGCGTTGATTGTGGACGACATTGCATTGCTTTGTCGCCAGCTCTGTGAGGAAAACGGCGTTGCGCCTGCGGATGTTTGGTCTGTCGGCATTGCTTCGCCGGGTATTTGCGATCACGACGCGGGTGTTGTGGTTTATTCTTGCAATCTGCCGTTTTTGAATTTCCCGATCTGCGCAATGCTTCGGGAACGGTTTCCGGTTGCGCGTGTTTATATTGAAAACGATGCCAATGCGGCTGCGTGGGGTGAAGCAATTGCCGGCGTGGCGAAGGGAACGCGCAACTCGGTTTTAATTACGCTTGGCACCGGTGTTGGCGGGGGGATTATCATTGACGGAAAGGTGTATTCGGGATTCAACTATGCCGGCGCGGAACTCGGCCACATTGTGATTCGTCATGGCGGCGTTCCTTGCGCGTGCGGGCGTCGGGGGTGCTGGGAAGCATACAGTTCTGCCACTGCCTTGATTCGTATGACGCGAGAAAAAATAGAAGAATGCAAAAAAGAAGGCAGATCGACATTGCTACTCGATGATGTTGCTGACAGAGGAAAGATTTCCGGCAAAACTGCGTTTGAGGCAATGCGAAAGGGAGACGCCGCAGCGACAGAGGTGGTGGATGCATATATTGAGCATTTGGCAAACGGCTTGACCAGTATTGTTAACATATTTCAGCCGGAAGTGCTTTCGATCGGCGGGGGAATCTCCAACGAGGGAGACTCGCTGATTGAAAGAATTGAACCCCTTGTTCGAAAAGAACAATATGGCGGCGGTCTGGTGCCACTTACGCAATTGCGAATCGCTTCTTTGAAAAACGATGCCGGAATAGTCGGAGCGGCTGTGCTCGGTATGAAGCTTTGAGCGTTTTATGCGATAACAATTGTGTATAATGAATGAATAGCGCCCGCGGTGTATAACCATGCACCGCGGGCGCTATTGTCGCTTTTGGAAACAAATTGTTTAGATAAAAACAGTTGGTTAAACAATTTGAAAGATATAGAACTTTAAATAATCGGTCTCCGGAACATTCCACAGGATGGGATGATCCGGCGCTTGCTGCCGCGCTTCGATTTGGCGCAAGGAGACGCCCGCGTCCGCGGCGGCGTTGTGAAGCATTTGCCGGAAATAGGATTCGGCCATGAAATGGGAGCAGGAACAGGTTGCGAGGTAACCGCCGCGGGGCAAAATGCGCATGGCGCGCGTATTGATCTCGCGGTATCCTTTGATGGCATTACGCAATGTACTGCGACTTTTGGTAAATGCGGGAGGATCCAAAATCAAAAAGTCATACGGATGCTGACCGGAGCTTTCGATTTTTGCGAGAAGGTCGAACACATCGGCACAAAGGAAATTGATACGATCGGAAAGGTTGTTTCGCTCGGCATTATACTTTGCTGTGGCAAGTGCATCGGCGGAAATATCGACTGATGTCACCGACAAGGCGCCGCCGGCGGCGGCATTTAATCCAAAGGAGCCGGTGTGAGTGAAACAATCCAGGACACGTTTGTTGCGTGCGATGTTGCGGATGGCGTTCCGATTGTGCTTTTGATCGAGAAAAAAACCGGTTTTCTGTCCGTTTATGTAATCGACACGATAAAAGATACCGTTTTCGCAGATTTCTTCTATGCCGTTAAGTCCGTCAAGGTCGGAAAGCAGGCCGTCGGCGCGATAAAAGCCGCAAAACGGCTCCATTCCTTCCAACTCTCGAATCGGTGAATCGTTGCGCAGATAGATGGCGTCTATGGTTTGATGGTATTCGTTGCGCAAAATGCGAACAATTGTCGGATAAAGAAAATCGCGCAATTTGTCGGTGCCGAGGCACAGCGACTCAATGACCAGAACACGGTTAAACCGATCGACGGTCAATCCCGGGAGTGCATCTGCTTCGCCAAAAACCAGGCGGCAACAGGAAAAATCGGAATCGCTCATTACATTGCGCCGATATTCAATTGCCCAACGCAGTCTGCGTTCCCAGAATATGTCGTCGAATCGATCGTTCGTATTTCGTGAAAACAGCCGAATGCGAATTTTGGAATGACTGTTGTAAAAGCCGGTTCCGAGGTATTTGCCTTTGGTTGAGTAGATATGGACAAGGGAACCGTCATCGGCAGAAAAATCTGCGCCGAGCACTTCATCGGCATAAACCCAAACATGTCCGCCGCGCAGAAGTGCTTCCGCTTTCGGGGTGACGGTATAATGTGGAAGAGAAAGCATACGGAAAGATCCTTTCGTGTCGTTTTTGAACTTGATACGTCTATTGTACCACAAATTGTTGCAAATTACAAGTACTTTCTGCGACTCGTTTTGCGGAATGGGCATCAACTGAAAAAAAGGAACAAAAAGGCAACAAGAGAAAACAATTGGCAAAAAACATGCATTTTTCTGCTTGCGATGTCGAAGAAAGTGCGAAAAAGTCGAAAAAATCCAATTTGTTCAAGTGTAGAAAATTTGGGCTAAAAATTGTGCAAATTGCGCAAAAAGAGAGGATTGAAATTCCTGGCAAAATCAGGAGATTCTGTTTGTGGGGCGAAACAGGGGTAACAAACTGTTACCATTGAGAAAAGGCGCCGAACAAACGGGCAGATCTATTAGTCATAATTTACAAAAATCCTGGCTTGTTACAGGTAATAGCGCACACAAAAGGTAAATAATAATTACATTTTAGAGAAATTCACATTGTGCGGTTGACAGTTGAAAAAGGAAAGAGACGCGCATTTTCGACCGTTTGCTGTGAACGGGAGGTGATTGCAAGAAAGTCCGTGCGTGAAGGAAAAATGTTTGTGCTTGACAAAGCGAGGCGTCTGTGGTATGATATAACCATCAATGTAGGGCATTTTGCACCCGTGAATTGCGATGCAGGCGCCCGTCGCGCGAAAAAATGGGTTAGAACCGAGCGGAAGCGCGGCTTTAAGTTGTTTTTCGCACTCAGAGAGATGCCGCGGCACGTTTTGTTTGGGACAGAAATGAAACGGGTGACGGCGTATCTTGACCGACAATTGCATAGCAATCATGCTGTAAGGCAATCTGCGTTTCGACAGGCGTGACTTCCTTTTGAAGGAGAAAACAGAAGAGGGGATTTGACGTCGGCCGATCGCTTTTTTGCCCGAATGCCCGAAAGTCGGGGGTTCCATGCAGATTTTCTTCCTACTTTTTATTTTGCGCATCTATCGTGTACGCAAGAATGCGAATAGAAAAGGAAGGTGACCGCATGCGAACAGGTATGATTGACGGCACACAATACCCGACCGGTTCGGCGAATTTCCGCGCCGATCCGAAGAAACTGCAGGAGGAAGGATTTAATGAAGAAAACGAAATTCCAAAGATTCGCGGCGGCGCTGCTGGCGCTGACCATGCTTTTTGGAGCCGGCTTGACCACGGTCGGCGCTGCCGACGCGGAAACGACTGTTGAAGAATCGACAGGCGGCAAGGATCTTGAACAGATTCGTGAATTGCTTAATGCGGATTCGTATAGTGAATACATGTTGTCCGATGCATTCACATCGATCGAAATGGCGACCGATACGGTAGAAATCGATGTCATTGGCGATATTGATACTACGCAGGATGGGAACTGCTATATCGACGAGGAAACGGCGGCGACCAAGTCGTCGGATCTGAACGATTATGCGCACAAGACGACGCTTTATGCCGACAAAGACGGCAAAGAGGTGATCAGTCTGTACACCCCGTCGAACGGCTCGGTGTCTTGGAAGATCAATCTACCCAAGAGCGCTAAGTATGCCATCGTGATTGAGTATTACCCTGTTGAGGGGAAGGCGACGGCGATCGAGCGTGTATTTAAGATCAACAACAAGGTGCCTTTTTCGGAAGCACGTTATTTGACCTTGCATAAAAACTGGGTAACCTCTTCGGTTAAATATACGTTGCGCGACGGAGAAACTGTTGACAGTGCGAAAGCCGATCTGGAAAAAATCGGTGTGACCGTAACCGTTCACGAGGACGATAAAGGAAATCGCAGTTTATATTGCTCCTTACCCGAGGTTTGGGATCAGACACTTGTTGAAAAGTGCAACGAGCGCGGCCTTCGTTTTATGACCACCGACATTACCAATAACGAGATTCGTACCGAGGCGGTGCAGTCTCCTGTTTGGACTACCTACTACTTGCGTGATTCCAGCGGCTATTATACAGACAATTTCGTGTTTGCGCTGGATGCGGGCGAAAACATTTTGACGCTGGAAGGAAAGAATGAGCCGATGGCGATTCGCTCCATCAAGCTGATTCCCGCAGAGGAAACGCCGGATTACGATACATATGTCAAAAATCTTGGAAACGTAAAAGACAATGCAAACGACACGGTTCGCATTGAAGCGGAATACACAGGCGCAACTTCCTCCAAAACCATTTATGCGCTTGAGGATCGTTCGGATGCCAACAACTCGCCTACCGATGTAACGAGAACCGTTCTCAACACCATGGGCGGTGAAAAATGGCAGACGGCGGGACAGTACGTTGAATACAGCTTCCGCGTTAGCGGTTCCGGCTGGTATGATGTGGTTTCCCGTTTCCGCCAGAACATTCTGGACGGTATGTATGTTTGCCGTTCCCTGTATATTTACAGCAGCGGCATTGCGGAAGGCGCCGCAGGTTATTATGATGGCGCACCGTTCGAGGAAGCAAAGTCTCTTCGTTACAATTACAGCTCCAACTGGAATGTGACCAAGCTGACCGATGGCGCTGTTGATGCCGACGGAAACGAGCGTTCATATCCGATTTACTTTGTCGGTACGGATGATAACCCCGATGCGTATTACACGATTCGCTTTGAGGTAACACTCGGCTCCATGGGCGACATTGTGCGTGAGGTCAAGGAGGTTTTGGACTCCATCAACGCGGATTATTTGAACATTCTTCGCTTGACCGGCACAAACCCCAATGCCAATAACTCTTACGGCTTTTCCCGCGTTATGCCCGATACGCTGATCGACATGATCGTGCAATCCAGAAAGCTGGATAACTCGGCAAACAAGGACAACAAGAACTACACGCCCGGTATTGCAGAGCGCTTGACCGAACTCGCGGGTCAGAAATCCTCTAACGTCGGCGTTTTGCAAAGAGTTGCCGCGATTCTGATTGAGATGGGTACCGACGAAGAAGAAATTCCGTCGAACCTTGACAACCTGAAAACTTATATCGGTAACCTCGGTACGTTCCTGTCCGACGCGCAGACACAGCCGCTTCTCCTGGACTTCATCCAGATTCAACCGGCAAGCTCTCAAGAGATGCCTTCCGGCAAAGCGGGATTCTTCAAGGCGATGCTGCACGAAATCAAAGGTTTCTTTATGAGCTTTGTGCGTGACTATAACAGCATGGGCGCAATGGAAGAGGACGCCGACAGAAGCATCGAAGTTTGGCTGGCATACGGTCGTGACCAGTCCCAGGTTATCCGTAACCTGATTAACAACGACTTTACCCCCGAAAAGGGAATTGCGGTTGACCTTAAATTGGTTGCCGCGGCAACACTTCTGCCTTCCATCCTTTCCGGTTCCGGTCCCGATGTTTATCTCGGACTCGGTCAGGCAGACGTTATCAACTATGCAATTCGTTCCGCTTTGATTAATATTGATGACCAACCTGACTTTGACGAAGTGAAAGAAAACTTCAACGAATCTGCAATGCTGGTGCTCGGCGTTGAAGATGCCGATCAGATTATGCATTACTACGGACTCCCCGAGACGCAGTCCTTCTCCATGATGTTTGTGCGTGACGATATTCTCGCCGAACTGAATTTGGAGGTGCCTAAGACATGGGACGACCTGCTGGCGGCAATTCCGGTTCTGCAATCTCGAAAGATGGAAATCGGTTTGACAACAGACTTCCAAATCTTTATGTATCAGCGCGGCGGAGAATTGTTTGCGGATGACGGCATGCGAATCAATTTGGACTCCGTGGTCGGACTTTCTTCCTTTGAGTATATGTGTAATTTGTTTACCCAGTATTCCTTCCCCTACACATACAATGCGGCAAACCGTTTCCGTACGGGTGAAATGCCGATTATTATCGGCGATTATACCGGTATGTATAACCAGTTGAAGGTCTTCGCAACCGAAATCGAAGGCGTTTGGGAATTCCTCCCCGTTCCCGGAACAGAGCAGGAAGACGGAAGCGTCAACAATGTTTCCATTTCCAGCGTTGCCGCAGTGGTTATGGTTTCCGGTGTGGGCGATTGTAAGGACGATGCGTGGGAATACATGAAATGGTATACCGGCAAGGATTGTCAGAGCGATTATACCAACGAGATGGTTGCCATTCTCGGACCGTCTGCAAAGCATCCGACGGCAAACAAATACGCGCTCGAAAGTCTGCCTTGGACGACGGAGGAATTGGCGCAGGTACAGGCGCAGTTTGATAATCTTGCCGCTGTTCCGAACTACCCCGGCGCATATATCGTCGGTCGTTATACCAACTTTGCATTCCTGTCCGCGTATAACGACAAGGCTGACCCGTCCGATGCTATTTTGGCTTATGTTTCTACTATCAATAAGGAAATTACGCGTAAACGCAACGAATTCAAGCTGGAAACGCTGGACGCAGGTCAAACGCTTGCGCAAAAGCGTTTGGAGCAGGTCGGCGGAAAACAAAACAGCAAGGGAGAAACAGAAAAGCTTGGATTGCTTGATCGAATTGAGCAGCATACCGATTATAAGGATGCGGCGTATGCAGATGCTATCAAGGAAGCCAGAGCGGCAATCAAGGATCAAAACGTGAACGGCTTGACGCTTGCGGCAGAAAAAATTCGCACAATTTTGCGCGGCTTGGACGAAAATTACCATTATGTGGAATCTTACAGCGAAGACGGCAATCAGAATTATAAAAACAGCTCCTTCTGGAAGGACCTTGAGAACATCATGGGATACGACATGAACGATAAAGCCTTGACCAATGCACAAAAGAAGCAAGCCAGAAAGTGTTATTATTACGAAGTCTATGAAAAAGCAACCGAAATGGTAACGCTTCTGCACTTTACTGCTGAGTATCTGGAAGACGCAGCCAATGCGCTTTCCTCATATTGACAGTCTCATTGACCGTCATACTTGACAGTTCTTTGATTACTAATCCACAAAGGAGAAAAACATATGTCAGAGAAAACGGCAACAAAAAAAGCTGTTGCGCGGAAAGATATGACCAAAGCGCAGTGGACGTGGAAAGAGATGAAACGAAACTGGGTTGCTTATGTAATGGTTGCCCCGTACATGATTCTCTTCACCCTGTTCACCGTCATTCCCGTGGTTCTTTCCATCTTTATCAGCTTTACGGATTTCAATATGCTGGAATGGCCGAATTTCGTCTTCCTTGACAACTATATTACGTTGTTCTTCGATGACGACATCTTCCTCATTGCAATCAAAAACACCTTTATTTTCGCAGTGATTGTCGGACCGGTGTCTTACCTGATGTCATACATGGTAGCATGGTTCATCAACGAACTGCCCCCCAAGATTCGCGCGATTGTTACGCTGATCTTCTACGCACCCTCCATCTCCGGTCAGGTTTACCTGATTTGGGGTACCCTGTTCTCCTCCGACTCCTACGGCTGGGTCAATGCGACCTTGCTCAAGCTGGGGATGATCGACACGGAAATTCTGTTCTTCCAAGACGAAAAATACGTTATGCCGCTTTGTATCATTGTTTCGCTTTGGACATCGCTCGGTACTTCCTTCCTGGCGTTCATTGCGGGCTTGCAGGGCGTTGACCGCTCTCTTTACGAAGCGGGCGCCGTGGACGGTGTTCGCAACCGTTGGCAAGAGCTCTGGTACATTACGCTTCCGTCCATGAAGCCGCAGCTGATGTTCGGCGCGGTAATGTCCATCACGGGCTCGTTCGGATTCGGCGGCATTGTAACCGCGCTCGCGGGCTTCCCGTCGGTTAACTATTGCGCACATACGATTATGCACCATTTGGAAGACTACGGCGGACAGCGTTACGAGGTCGGTTATTCATCCACCATCGCGGTCATCCTGTTTGCCATCATGATGGGCGCAAACATGCTGGTTAAGAAAATACTCTCGAAGGTAGGTACGTAAGCAATGGCAAAGCTAAGAACAAGAAAACACAAAGTCGTACTTGCCCGTTCCGCGGGAGGCGACGCCTTTATTACCGTCATCTTGGTTCTCCTTGGCGCGTTCATGTTTCTGCCCATGCTCTACGTTATCATGCAGGCACTGAAGCCCTTGGATGAATTATGGATGTATCCGCCGCGGTTCTACGTTATGAATCCGACATTTTCCAACTTCACGGATTTGTTCCAATTGATGAATACTTCTTGGGTTCCGTTCTCCCGTTACATTTTTAATACCGTTTTAACCTCGGTAGCGGGAACCTTCGGACATTTGTTCCTGGCGTCTCTTGCCGCGTATTGCATGGCAAAGATTAAATTCCCGGGAGCAAAAGCGATGTTCTGGACGGTTCAGACCTCCCTTATGTTCAACTCCACGGTTACGACAATTACATCCTTCATCTTGATGTCTGCGCTCGGTTGGCTGGACACTTATTGGGCACTGATTGTTCCCGCATGGTGTAGCTCCCTCGGACTCTATTTGATGAAGCAGTTTATGGACACCAACGTTACCGATGCGGTGCTGGAATCCGCTCGATTGGATGGCGCAAAGGAATTGCGCATCTATTGGACGATTGCAATGCCGATGGTAAAGCCCGCATGGCTTACATTGATTATTTACAGCTTCCAAAACCTTTGGAACGCGGGATCGTCCATGTATATTTATTCCGAACAGTACAAATCGTTTAACTATGCAATTCAGCAGATTACAGCCGGCGGTATCAAGCGTGCGGGTGCATCTGCGGCGGCGTCGGTTATTATGATGCTGGTGCCGATTTTGGTCTTTGTTATTTCACAGTCCAATATCATTGAAACCATGGGTTCCAGTGGTATGAAGGATTAAAAAGGAGGGAACGAAATGAAAAAACTGACAGCTGTTTTATGCGTCCTCTTCGTTACGCTCCTGCTTTTGACGGCGTTTCCGCTCCGTACGAGTGCCGGTTCCGCGTATCAGACTTACACGTATTCCATTAACGGATATGCGCTGTATTCTCCGGATGCCTATACGGCGGTTCGTACGGTTGACTCCGACTACATGGGTCTTACCGATGAGTCACTGTTTGACACACCGCTGTCTCTGAAAAACCCCGGCGACCTGGTTACGGACACCGAAGGAAACATTTATATTGCCGATACGGGCAATAACCGAATCATTGTTCTTGACCGCTACTACAGATACAGGTTCACGATTTACGATTTTCGCAACGATCAGGGCGTTTCCGACCATTTGACAGCGCCGCAGGGTGTCTTTGTCACCGATGATACAATCTGGGTTTGCGATTCCGGTGCGAACCGTATTGTAACCTTTGATCGAGACGGCGTGTTTAAACGCGTGATTGAAGAGCCGGAAAGTGAGCTTTTTGATACCGATTCGGTTTACAAGCCGGTTGCTATGGCAGTAGACCAGTACGGCAGACTTTATGTCGTATCCTCTACCACCTATCAGGGTATCATCGTTATGACCAATGACGGTGAATTTAACGGCTTTATCGGTACGCAGGCGGTTGAAATGGATGCTCTGGAGATTCTGTGGCGTCGGTTCCAAACCGAAGAGCAGAAAGAGCAAAACGAGGATATTGTGGCGACTGAGTTTAACAATATCACGATCAATGAAGACGGATTTATTTACGTAACCACTTCTTCCATTGAAGAATCTTCGGTTCAGAATGCCATTAACGGTAAGGCGAAAGCCGGTACCTATATGCCGGTCAAGATGCTCAATGCCAACGGTGATGAAATCATGCGCCGTAACGGCTTCTGGCCGCCTGCGGGCGAGATTGATTTTTCGACCAAATCCACAGACGATATTACCGGTGTTTCCACCATTATCGATGTTGCAATTGGGGAAGAAGGCACCTGGACGATTGCGGACGAAAAGAGAAACCGCGTTTATACGTATGATTTTGACGGAAATCTTTTGTATGCGTTCGGCGATACCAGTTCCATGCTCGGCGGCTTGCAAAGCATCGAAGCGGTTGCTTACCAGGGCTCGACCATGTTGATTCTGGACAAAAACCTTGCAAGTATTACCATTTATGAGCGTACCGAGTACGGCGACATTCTGATTCAGGCGCTTGCCGCTGAAAACACACAGGATTACGAGCTTGCAATCAATCTCTGGACCGAGGTTTTGAAGAGAAACAATAACTTTGACGCCGCCTATGTCGGTATCGGAGATGCCATGTACCGTAACGGTAATTACGAGGAATCGCTTGCTTACTACGAAGCGGCTTATGAAACGACCGGTTGGTCCAAGTCCTACAAAGAAATCAGAACCGAATGGATGTCTACCTACTTCCTTTTGTTCGTTGTTATTTTGGTTGCTATTATTGTGGGCGTTGTTCTGCTTTTCAAGACGATGGGCAAAATCAATAAGCGCGCCACACACAACGGCAGAGTCAAAAAGACCTATGGGCAGGAGCTTGCGTATGCATTCCATGTGATTATGCATCCGTTCGACGGATTCTGGGATTTGAAGCATGAACACCGTGGCTCGGTGCGTGCTTCCGCGACCATCATTTTAATTACCATCCTTGCTTTCTTCTATCAGGCGATCGGCTCCGGTTATCTGATTGCTCCCGGCGGTGGTTATTCCACTGTATGGATACAAGCAATTTCGGTTTTGGTTCCGTTGCTTTTGTTTGTCATTGCAAACTGGTGCCTGACCACACTGTTTGACGGTGAAGGAAGCTTTAAAGATGTCTTTATTGCGGCGGGATACAGCTTGACCCCGATTCCGTTGCTGATCGTACCTGCAGCCATTTATTCCAACTTTGCAATCAGTACCGAGGTTGATATTATTTCCTTTATCGGATCCTTGGCATTCATCTGGATGGGCATTTTGCTGTTCTTCGGTACGCAGGTCACGCATGACTATTCCATCGGCAGAAATATTTTGACTGTCGGCGGTACATTGATTGGAATGGTCTTTATCATGTTCTTCGCAATTCTGTTCTCGACGCTTGTTGCAAAGCTGGTCAGCCTTGTTACAAACATTGTGGTGGAATTGCAGTACAGAATGTAACTGACAGAGGAGAGGAGAAAAAAATGAAATCAAGTTACAGAATAATTTCAATGTTCTTGACTCTTTTGTTATTGTTCGGTGCACTGGAATGCTTGATGTTGACTGTTTCTGCCGACGGAGACTCGGAAACGTCGACGGAAGAAGGCGAGGAAGAGGAAAGCAAAACGGTTGATTATACGGTAACCGCGTATGTGTCCGAGGCGGACAAATTGGCAACCATGACACACTATCCTCACGCAGATAAAAAGGTAAAGAGCGAAAGCGGAAAGGTTTATACCTATCAGCTTTGGGTGGATGAATATTCGGGCGAGGTCGCGGAGGTTTATTGCGACCAAGACGGCAATATCATCGACACGCTGTTTACCAACCCCTATGATGTCGGCGTGTCAACCGCTTCCACTGCGATTAAACAGCAGATCCTGTCACAGATTACGGTTAAATATACCGATAACGATAACGACAAGTATTTTTACAGCTATGAGCAGGCGGCACTGCGAGATCAGATCAAGGTAAAGAAGATTAAAAACGGTATTCGCGTTGAATATACCATTGGACGCGAAGAAGCACGTTTGTTGCTTCCGAGAATGATTACGTCAGACCGTCTTGAAGAAAAAATTCTTGCTCCGATGCGTGAAGCACTCGGTGGAGAGACCAATTTCTACTACAAAAAATTCAAAGCGTTCTATCTGGAAAAGAATCTGGAGAAGCTCACTTCCGAGCGCGCTAAAGAGGAAATGCTTGCGGCATTCCCGATTGTGGCACAGTATGCTATTTGGGTGTTTGACCCCGATGCATCAGACGCGGAAAAGAATACTTGCGAGGAATTGATTAAAGCGAACTGCCCGGAGTATACTTACGAAGAGTTGGACCTGGACCATGAAATGACCAAGTATTCGGGCGAAGAGGATAACCCGCCGCTGTTTAAAATGGCATTGGAATATACGCTTGATGCCAACGGCATGAGCGTACGTTTGCCTGCAAACGGTATCCGCTTTGACGAATCGCTTTATCAACTGACATATGTTGAAGTTCTTCCTTATATGGGAGCGGGGAATAACTATTATGAAGGCTATACCTTCTATCCCGATGGCTCGGGAGCGCTGTTCTCTCTTGCCGATCCCGCACTCAAGACCAAGATTTCGGTAAACGGTAAGGTTTACGGCTCCGACTATGCATACCATACCATTTCCGCACGTTATGAGCAGGTTATTCGTTACCCTGTGTTTGGTATCCAGGAAGATACCGAGTACACTTTGCTTGAAGAGGAAGACGGAACCGGCGTTTCCATTGTTGGCTCTGTGGTCAAGAAGCTGGAAGAGTCGGCAACCGTTTCGGACGATCTCAAAAACTACAAACAGCTTTTGACGCAAAGTCTGGTAACGACCGGCGAAGGCGGTGTTACCCGTACCGACTATGTAAAGAGCAGAGCGTTCCTTGCTATTATCGAGGAAGGTGACGCACTTGCTTCCATTCAGGCGTATACCGATGCGACCGAAAGTGAATACAGCATTCTTCGTATGCAATTCAATCCGCGTCCGAAGGATACCTACAATATTCAGGATTCGATTTCAGTCGGTTCCGACTCGGAGTGGACGGTTGTTTGTAACCGTAAATATGTAGGAAATTACAAGATTCGCTATATTCTTTGCACCGACGAAGCGGTTGCGGAGTCGGCAGAGATGGATGATTATTACGATGCAAGCTGGTTTGGCATGGCAACCGCCTATCGCGATTATTTGGAGCGCGAAGGACAGTTGACCAGATTGACCGCAGACGATGTGGAAGAGGATATTCCTCTTTACATTGAATCATTCGGTGCATTGGAAACCACACAGCGTATTTTGTCGGTTCCCGTAGACGTGATGACGCCCTTGACCACATTCGAGGACATTAGAACCATATACGATGAACTGAGCGAAGCCGGCATCAGGAATATTAACTTCAAACTGACCGGTTTTGCAAACGGCGGTATGTATTCCTATGTTCCTTATGATTTGAATTGGGAAAATGCCGTCGGTGGAAGCGATGGCTTCCAAGAATTGTTGGATTATGCAAAGGAAGTCTCCGAGCAAACAGGAAAGCATCTCGGTATTTATCCGGATTTTGACTTCTCCTATATCTCTATGGATTCCTTGTTTGATGCGACCGTGCTCAAACAGCATGCATCCAAAACCATCGATGACCGTTATGCAAGTAAGAAATATTGGAGTGCAACGCAGCAAAAATACTATGGCAGATATGAAATGGTACTTTCTCCTGCGTATATGAGTCACTTCTATAAGCATCTTGTGGCAAATTATCTTGGAAATTACGAGAACGTGACCGGTATTTCGGTTGCAACACTCGGTTCGGCACTTAACTCCGACTTTGACGAAGACGAGCCGTACAACCGCGAGGATGCCAAGGAATTTACCATCAATGCATTTGCTTATTTGGATAAAGCGGGGCTGAGCATTATGACCGAAGGCGGTAATGCTTATACATGGAAATATGTTGACCATATTTTGGGTATGCCCCTTGATTCCAGCCATTATAACAAAGCAAGCAGTGCCGTTCCGTTTACGGGCGTTGTATTGCACGGTTATAAGCAGTTCGCGGACGATCCGCTGAACATGGAAGGCAATATTCAGTATGCAATGCTGAAGATTATTGAAAACGGTGCATCTCCTTACTTCACACTTTCTTATCAGAACACACAGGAACTCAAAGAGTACACCTATTTGAGCAGTTATTATTCGGTTCGTTATGACATTTGGAAGGAAGATTTGATTGACAAATATACCGAGCTGAACGATGTACTCAAAGATGTACAGCTGAATCTGATTACCAACCATGAATTTATTGATGGCGTTCGTGTGCCGGATACCGATGAAATCGAAGCCGACATTGATCAGATTATAGCGGACTATCGTGATGATGAAATTGCACGGGTAGAGGAAGCGGAAAAGCTGATTCTCCAGCAGGTTGGCAATGCACGTAAAAAGGCAAGAGAAATCTGCGAAACCTTGGCAAAGAAGGTAACCGTTACAGGCTCCTACAGCACAACAGCACAGACAAGTGCGATAACAGCTGCCGAAAAGTTGGCAAAATATCAGTCCGCAGTGGAAGAATATCTCAATGCCGTAAACAACGGTTGGGATAAGCTCGGAAATTCCGAGGATGCGGAAGATGTGGCAAACTACACGAAATATACCAACGCCGAAAAAGCAATCACGGCAGAACGGTTCCGTTTGATTACGGCATTGGCGCAGGTGAATGCGGCGGCGATCGGTGCGGCTGATTCCATGCAGTCGGTGGAGGAGCTGTTGAGCGAATGCGAGCAAGCACTCAATGACGTTCGCAACGGCGTAAAAGATGTGGAAGACGAGTCGATCAAAACCATTATTGCCGAGACCGAACGGTTCTACAAACTTTCCAAGCTCTATTACGAAGGACTGGAAGGAATTGCAGAGGAAGGATATTACCAAGTGCGGACTCGTTATCAGGATGAATATTTTGATAAACTGTTTGCAGGAAACAAGGAGCCCTTCTCGCTTGAGGCTGATTTCGTCAAGATTTCCAAGTACTTGACCGCAAAAGCAGCGCTCGATAAGTTGATCAAAGCAAGCGATGAACTTGAAACGCTGGGAGCGGCGGTTGTCAAAGCACAAAAACAAGTTGAGACCAAGCAGACAGAGCTGGAAGCCGCGGCTGACAAGGATGACGCTGCTAAGGAAAAAGCACAAAAAGCCTTGGATAGCGCGAAGGATGCACTCGTGCTTGCCGAGACAAACCGCGATAACATGCAAAAGCTGGTCGATGCATTAAAGCAGATCGGTAAGGATAATGGCTATGAGTTGACCGCAGAAACCACCCTCAAGGTGCCGGATATGTACTATACTTACTCGGCGGTCAATGAAAATGCACTGAACAAGTATTGCACATATCAAGTCGGTGAAAAGCTGCGCGAGCTGATTCCCGAACTGGACAGCCGTTTGAATGACTATGTGGCAAAGTATGTTTTGGCAGAGCGGTATCTGGCGGCAAAGAAAGCCTCCGAAACGGCAGATAACGATGCCCAAAAGGCTAAGGCGGCGTATGAAGCCGATAAGAACGATGCTTCTTTGAAGGCTACTTACGAGGAAAAGCAAAAGATTGCGGAAACGCGCAAGCAGGAATTGAACGCGTACCTTGCAAAAGATCCCGAAGGCTTGCAAAAAGTGAGCAAAGCGGATGCATATGCGGAATCCAATGCAACATGGACCTTTATCTACGGTGATAGCGGTTATGGAAAAGAAAACTTGACCATTGCAAAGAATGCCGCCGAGAATGCGCTCAGACAGGAAATTGCCGATGAGCTCGGGACAACGGTATCCGAAGGTGTCAAGAAATCTGTTGCAACTCCCGAACAGCCCAAGGTAACCGAATTCTTTACTTTTGCAAATTCGATTATACTCAATCGTAAAAAGGCGGAAGACACGTATAAGGCGGCAATTCAATCCGTATTGGAGTATTGCGCAACCGTTGACATTCCCGATAAGTTTAAGGTTACACAAAAGGATGTCGATGACCGAAATACGATCAGCTCCAGCTCAAAGGTCGAAGAAGAAGAAACCTTTGACAAATACGCGGTAACCGACCAGAAGATTGTCGCGGTAACCTATGGAGACGACAATGGCAAAGCAGTGAAGGTGATTATCATCAACTACAATAACTTTGCGGTTAAGGTCGAGTATAACGGCAAGTTGTATACGATAGCGAAGTTTGGTTATGAAGTAATAACCGATCTTGGTGGCAGCAATTGATGGGAGGTGTGAATATGACAAATCAAGCACATGCACAAACAACTATGGCTCCCGGAAAGGCGCCGTCGAAGAAGCGGAAAATTGCTTCTTTGGACAAACGTAAGGCACGGATGGGGTGGATCTTCGTCCTCCCCTTCGTGGTCGGCTTTATTTGCATCTATCTGCCGATCATCTTTGAATCCATTCAGCTCAGCTTTTACAAGATTCAGATTGTCGGCGCAGGCGGCGGATTTGAGAAAGAATTTGTCGGCTGGGAAAACTACGCATGGGCAATCGGAACCGACCCTCAGTTCGTCCGTACTCTCGGGAACGGACTGCTGGAAATGGCATTCGATATTCCCGCGATTATCATTTTCTCGCTTTTCATGGCAGTTTTGCTGAACCAGAAAATGATCGGTCGCGCTGCGTTCCGCGCAATCTTCTTTATCCCGGTTGTTTTGTCGACGGGTATTATGGAAACCATTGACGCACAAAACATTTTGTCGAGCTACATGGATTCTTCTGCCGGTATCGACGACGGTTCGGGATCCAGTACGGCAACCGAAATTGTATCGGCAATCGATATTGAATATCTGTTTGCAAATATGAAATTGGGCGAGGGATTGGTTAAATATGTAACCGATATGATTAACAATATTTATGATATTGTAAACCGTTCCGGTGTACAAATGTTGATATTCCTCGCGGGCTTGCAGTCAATTTCTCCGGCTATTTACGAAGCATGCAGAATCGACGGCGCTACCTCTTGGGAAACCTTCTGGAAAATTACTTTCCCCATGATCAGCCCGATGATTCTTGTAAATGCGGTTTATACCATTATCGACTCCTTCACGACCAATTCCAACTCGGTTATGACGTATATCGATACCGTGTATAAATCGACCGACGGTGACGTGCGAAGCTCTGCAATGTCGTGGATGTATTTCTTGATCGTAATTGCCATTATCGGCGCGGTCAGTGCAATCTTCTCTGTGTATGTATTCTATCAGAGAAGAGATTCCTAAGGAAAGGAGGTCGGACAAAATGGCAAAGACAAATCAATCAGCGGTCGTTCAAGAAAGCGGCAAGCCGATAATCAAGGAATCCAAGCGTTCCATTAAGATGGACTTTGACAGAACACCGCTCAAGGACCGCCTGAAGGCGAAGTTTTTGAACATGTACTTTGTAACCAATGTTATTTGGTATCTGTTCCGTTTGATTCTTTTGATTGGTATTTCTTACATTGTTTTGTATCCTTTCTTCACGAAAATTGCCGGTTCCTTTATGGCACCCGAAGATTTCGTGGATGTTACGGTACGTCTGATCCCCAAGCACTGGACGCTGGATATTTATAAGGCAATCATAGAAGAGCTTGACTACTTTGATGCGTTTTTGAACACCTTCATTCTTTCCGGTATGACCGCTTTGATGCAGACATTTGTCTGCTCACTGATCGGTTACGGTCTGGCAAAGTTCCGTTTCCGCGGAAACAAACTTGTCTTTATGTTGGTGATTCTGACCATGGTGGTACCGCACAAGACTTTGCAGCTCTCCATGTTCATGAACTTCCGTTTCTTTGACATATTCGGTATCCTTTCCTTCTTGAGCGGAGGTGTGACAACCGGTATAGAGGGACTTGACAGTATTCTCTCAAAGATTCACCTGTTGAATCTTCCTAATGGATTGAATCTGACCAAAACCTATGTGCCGCTAATCCTTCTTTCTTTGACAGGACTTGCGTTTAAGAACGGTCTTTACATCTTTATGATGCGTCAGTTCTTTACCGGTATCCCCGAATCTCTTGAAGAGTCGGCATATATCGACGGTTCCGGTACCTTCCGTACCTTTATGACCATCATTATCCCGATGTCGGTGCCGATGATGATTACCGTGTTCCTCTTTGCCTTCTGCTGGCAATGGACGGATGATTTCTATACATCCCTGTTCTATATTGATCAGGAGGTCTCACTGTTGACCAACATTGTAGAAATTCCGCCGAGCTTAAAGTTGGATTACGCGGGAACGTCGCTATACGAAGCGGCAATACGAAACACGTGCGGAATTATGATTATTCTGCCTCTGGTTATTTTGTACGCATTCTGTCAGAATTTCCTTGTGCAGGGTATCGAACGCTCCGGTATTACGGGCGAATAAAATCAAGACGGATGCGCGCATTGCTTTGTGTCGCTCCGCTTCAAACAAA
>CAZMAZ010000017.1:0-8926 GCA_964564255.1 uncultured Clostridium sp.
AAAAAATCTCTCTGCCGCCCAGCGCGCGTTGAATTATTAGAGGTACCCTCAAATACAAAACCAGTATGCGCATAAAAAGAAAGTTTATACGCAAACAAAGAAAAACACACAAGCAAAAACATAAAACCGCCTCGGCAAATCCTGCGATGGGACGCGGGCAAAATTTGCCGAGGCTTCGGTATATGACAAAGACGCAGCACCGCCTTTTCGGAAAAATCGCGTGCCGTATTTTTACAGCGGCAAATCCTTTTTGGTAAATCTGACAGAACCGATGATATAGCCGATCAGTCCCATAGCGGCAAGGATGATAAATTTGCCGACAAACGCATTTGTTCCATCCATGATGGAAATGACATCAAACAGTGAAATAATGGTTACGTAATTAAAATAATTCAATGCATTGAGTCGGACCACGGAAGGAATAACCGGACTGCCGAACAAACCGAGCATGGCTGCAACAAGAGCGAAAATGCTGAGCCCTCCTCCGATTGCCATGGACCGTTTGCTTCGGTCAAACACACAGGAAGTGAAGAAGCAAAGTCCCGAAAGAGCAAACAGCACGAGAAATGCGCCGATATTCAGTAAAATCAGATTCCCGTATGTCAGTGAGACCTCTTCCGATACCAAAGACAAGCATACACACCCGGTCGCCGTTGTTAAGCAGAACATACAAAACAGAGAGCCGATTAAATACAGCGCTTGCGTAAATACAACGGTGCTTCTCTTTGTGGAAGTGGAAAGGACATATGCCATGGAGCCGCTGTCCACCTGTCCCGCTATCAGGTTATTGGACGCCATAATCATATAGATAATGGGGAGTAGCAATCCTGCCAATTTATAAAAAATCGAACCGACTACAAGGGTATACAAATCTGCTTTCCCGATTTCCTCCAATGCCTCGGAAACCGCAGAAGGCAATGTGGAGAGAAAACTTGACGAAATATCGGCAGACAACGCCTGCTTTTTTTGCACAATTGCGGCGGTATATGCCGCCTCATCTTGAAAGGCGCCGTTTTCATACGCTTCTTTCAGCAGGTCAATTTCATATTCAAGTCTCCCTTGATAGGTTGCAATTGACGTTTTCGCCAAATGCTTGATTGCATCATACGTATAGCCGAACGAGTCGTATTTTTCTTTGCTGACGCCATATTCCGCAAGTGCGTCAATCAGAGCGGTTACATTTTCTGCCTTTACCATATTTCCGGCGAGAAAAATCGAAGAACCGTTTGAAGCTCTGCTTGCGCGATAGTCGCTACGCTCCGATGAGGAAAGATATACTGCGGCATCGCCGGAAGAAATATGCGATATAACAGTCAAAATATCATAATCGCTTGGCGCTTCTTCACCGCTTTCTTCATAAAAATCATCAAACATACCGTTCGGATTCAGTGTATACATCACACTGCCGAGCATTTCTTGCGCTTCTGTTGACTCTTTGGCATACCCCGCCGCAACGGCTTTTTCGTCCATGTAGGTTTGCAGTGCTTCAATGGCAAAGGTATACGCCGTTGTCACTGCGGTTTCCTGCGTCGCAGGCGATTGACCCTGCCATGCTTGCAATGCCGCAAGATAGGCGGCATCGGTTTCAAAGGAGCCGTTTGTCGGCATATTGCTTTGCCATTCGGAAACAAGAGAAACATATTTTTCACCCGCTTCCGTTTTTATTTCCGGCGCGGCGCCTTGCCAAGCAGTCATAGCGGCGGCGTATGTGTTCGCATCGGGAAAATCACTCTGCTGCGGCATATTGCCCAGCCAAATGAGATAAGAAAGGGTGTCGGTCGCATTTTGAGAAAACAAAAAATCGAATTCCCGCAAACCGTCATTGGCATTTTCATAGTAAGAAAGCGCTCGCTTCTGCATTTGCGAATCGACCTCTTTAACGATAATGGTATCCTGAATGGAATCTTTCACCGCGCCTATATTACCGTTACCGGAAATCAGCATGACGCAGGCGAGCATAAAGCAAGTTGCAAACGTAATAATGGACCACATTGTGCCGTTTGCCTTGCAAGACTGTTTGAATAAAGCCTTACTGAACATATATTGATTACTCCTTTGAATTCTCTCTTTTTGAAAATAAAATGTTTTTGAAATGCATTTCCAGCGTATACGGCAATTCCGAAATGAATTTTACATTGTAATTATGCAAAACACCGAGCAGCTGTGCCGTATCCTGTGCCCCGATGCGAATGGTCACTTGATGATACTGCTCCTGTAAACGTATCTTTTCGTAACCTTCATTCAAAAATCGTTGGTAATCATCTGCCGAATGAAATTCTATTTTAAACTCTTTGGTCGGAGGATTGCGTATTGCGTTCATATCACACATATCCACAATGCGTCCGTCATTGATGAGTGCAACTTTATCACAGGTCTTTTCCAATTCGTCGAAGCTGTGACTGCTCATAAAAATGGTTTTGCCTTTTTTATGTTCTTCTTGAATAATGTCCAAAAAAGTCGCTCGCATAAGCGGATCCAAGCCCGTCGTCGGCTCGTCGAGAATAATGATAGGGGCATTATTCATAAGCGCGGCAACAAGCGCCGTTTTTTGTTTCATCCCCTTGCTCATTCGTTTCAGATTTGCGCGCGGATCCAATTGCAATCTTTCGATAAGCTCATTTGCGTAGGACATATCGCGAAGCCCCAAAAAATCCGCCTGACACTTCAAAAAATCAATGCCTGTTTTCAAATCGGGAAAGGCAATTTCTCCGGGAACATACCCTATCTTTTCGGCAATCTCACTTGCGTGTTCCCACGAAGACAAGCCGGTAACAAAGGACTCTCCCGATGTCGGCTTCAAGAATCCCATTATATGTCGTATCGTAGTTGTTTTCCCGCTTCCGTTTGTCCCGACATAACCAACCATTTCGCCTTCTTTTATCGCCAAATCAAGCGCAAATATGCCGCGATTGTTTCCATAATCCTTAGTTAACCTTTTTGTTTCAATCACATTCACGATAACGCACCTCCGAAATTTTTCTCTTCTTTGTAGAATTTCATAAAATAATCCTCCAATGTCTCTTTTCTGTTGCTGAAGGAGGAAACAGGAAGTGCGACTAAAAGCGCGATCAGCGTATTGAGGTCTTTATCGTCTACGGAAATATAAATTTCATTTTGTTTTTCCGCAATAAGAATAAACGAGGCAATTTGTTTTGCTTTCGTCAAAAACAACTCTTTGCCCCTTGTGTCTTGAAATCCGACCGTGTAATATTTGCGCGAAGCATGCTTCAAATCGTTTGCAATAAATTCGGAAACAATCTTGCCGTCTTTTATAATGGCAATTCTGTCACAGGTGGAGTCAATTTCGGAAAAAATATGACTGGACAGCAAAATCGTTTTGCCGCGCTTTTTCTCCTTGTGGATGAATTGAATAAAGTTTTCTTGCATAACGGGGTCAAGTCCGCTTGTCGGTTCATCCAAAATCAGAACATCGGGGTCGGACATAAACGCCGTCACAACGGCAAGCTTGCGTTTTACACCCAAGCTCATTCGCTTGGTTTCCCCCGTCAAAACATTATTTCTTAACTCAAACAGATCAAGCATTTCCTGCAGTCTTGTTTCATTGTGAATCCTTTGCATGTTTTGCATCATTCGGATAAATTCCCACCCGGTCAGCCCCGCCGGCAGCGCAATTTCCCCCGGGATGTACCCAACATGACCCAAAACTCTGTCGTAATGATCAAAAGTATCCAGCCCGAATATCTTCGCATTGCCGGAATCCGGCTTGGAAAATCCCATCAAATGTCTGATTGTTGTCGATTTCCCTGCACCGTTCGGACCCAAAAAGCCGAACACTTCCCCTTTGTCCACATGAATGTTCACGTCAAAAACGCCTCTTCCGAATCCGTAATCTTTGGTCAATCCTCGCGTTTCTATGACATGTTCGGAATTAAAAATATTTTTTCTACTCAATTTATTGTTCCTCCAATTATTGTTCCTCCAATAAACAGTGTTGACATTTGAACTATGTTATAGTATAATATATGAGCAACTAAAATGAAAGTACAAAAATATAAGCAGTGAAAACATATAAACACTTTATAAAATATTGTTTATATCGGGAGGAAAAACATGAAGGCAAGAAATTTGAATAATTCTTCAAAGAAAACAAAGCGACTGATAAAAAAAGTATTTGCCGAAATGCTTTCCGAAAAGAAAAATTTAGCAAGCATTTCGGTCAGTGAATTATGCAATCGTGCCGAACTCAGCAGAGGAACATTTTATTCGCATTATGACGATATTTACGGCGTGGCGGAAGAATACGAAAACGAACTGATCGATGCGTTTTTTGATAAAACGCGTCTGATCACCTCGCAAAGCATTATGCAATTTATCGACTCGGTTTTTGAATACATCCGCCAAAATGACGAGAATTACCGTTTGCTTTGTAAATCAAACGACAGTATTTTCGCCGCAAAAAAGCTGACGACAATTGCCTCCAAAACCTTGACCGAAGTATGCAAAAACGATATTCGAATCAAAAACCACGATTATATCGAGCTGGAAATTCAGATATTTGTCGACGGTCTGTTCTGCGAATATATGCGCTATTGTCGCGAGCATTCTACAATAACATTAGATGACTTATACGCATATACCAAGTTTTGGGTGTCAAACTTCCTTTCGCGGCGGGCTGTATAATATGCGGTAAACAAAAAATATCGTCATCAATAATTTATCGATGTTCGTTTTTGAAAGCGCACAAAAACACCCTGCCCAACCAAAATCGACAATGCAAAAGCAAAGGCACAATCAGCGGATTTTTACCCGCCGATCGTGCCTTTGCTGCTGTTTTATAAGATTATCATCTTCAGGCAATCCCACACAACCATAAAATCCAAACGCAACGGCGCCTCGGTGCAACGGTCAATTTTTCTCTGTTTTATCATTTTCTTCCCCTGTTTTCACGATAAAAAACACGTAATGCGGCGCGCAAGACTGCTCTGTCGTTGGCATGGCAGAGCTTATGCTCCGCGCCGCGTACCGGAACCCACTCCACTTCCGCAATTTCTCCTTCATGCGGATGGACTTCCGGGTTGTCGGTGCGCGCAAGAAAATAAATAACGTCTTTTATTACACCGGGTGCAGGACTATAACAAATTCGGAAACGGAAAGACGAACGGATGCGAATGCGAACCGAGGTCTCTTCCAGCACTTCTCGCACCGCTGTCTGCCGTTCGCTTTCGCCGATTTCCATATGTCCCTTGGGAAAGGAACGATACCCGCCCTGCCGATGGCGAATCATCAGAATATAATCCTCTCCTGTTTCCGCATCCCGCCATATGACAATCGCTCCGCATGATTTTTCTCGCGCCATCGCGCTGTTTTTTTCTTTACTTACACCGTTTTCGTTATTTCCGTTATTTCCGTTGTCGTCGGCAATTCTTTTTCTGCCACCTGCATACATATCCGTTTCTGTTGCGGGCATGTTTTTGTTTTTGTCTACCATATTTCCCATGCTTTCTGCGTTTTTCCTGTTTTCTGTATCGTCCATACTCTTCCTATGTTTCGCGTGTTTTATCCTCGGTTGCATTCCGCCTACTCCCGCTTTGTTTCCGCTCGTTTTGTTGTCCTGCACGCGGGCGCTGCAAAAAGGCCTTCTTTATCGCTTACTCACACCGAATGCTTCCCAATACCTGCCCTATCGGGTCACGAATCACCAGCGAAGCCATTCTGTCCGCATCGGTTGGATCTCGATTGATCAAGACAAGCTCGGTCCCTTTAAAATATCGAATCAATCCCGCCGCAGGATACACGGCAAGTGAGGTTCCGCCGATAATCATAAGGTCTGCCTCTTGAATGGCTTTCACTGCTTCTTGCACAACACGGTCATTCAACGGCTCCTCATACAATACAACATCCGGCTTAATCACACCGCCGCACGTGCATCGCGGAATATCCTCGCCCTTTCGAATCGCAGACAACGGATAAAATTTGCCGCAAGCTGTGCAATAATTGCGATGAATCGAGCCGTGCAGTTCAAAAACACGTTTCGAACCCGCCGCTTGGTGCAATCCGTCGATGTTTTGTGTTACTATGCCGCTCAGCTTCCCGATCTGTTCCATCTCCGCCAGTTTTCGATGCGCCGCATTCGGCAAAACACCGTCAATCAGCAGCTTTTCCCGATAAAACCGATAAAATTCTTTCGTGTTTTCCCAAAAGAACGAATGCGAAAGGATTGTCTCGGGCGGGAAGCGATACTGCTGATGATACAGCCCGTCCACACTGCGAAAATCGGGAACACCGCTTTCTGTCGAAACCCCTGCTCCGCCAAAAAATACAATTTTTCTGCTTTTCTCTATTTTGTGCTGTAATGCATCCCAAGCCATCCGACCAATCCTCCTTTTGTTCAATTTCTGCATTTATGCGCAAAAAGGATACCGCACAAGTACAGCCCGGCATCCTTTTTGAAGTTTATCGTTTGATTTCTTCCATTACATAGGCTTCCAGAATGTCGCCAAGTTTGATGTCATTATATTTTTCGAGTCCAATACCGCATTCATATCCGGCGGCAACTTCTTTGACGTCATCCTTTTCTCTGCGCAACGAGGCAATTTCGTCCTCAAAGATGACAACACCGTCGCGCACAATTCTGATTTTGGAATTACGTGTTACCTTTCCGTCCTGCACGTAAGAACCGGCAATGGTTCCCACCTTTGAAATCTTGAAGATCTGTCGAACTTCCACATGACCAAGCAGCACTTCACGGAATTTAGGCGCAAGCATACCCTTCATCGCTGCTGTTATTTCCTCAATGCATTCGTAAATAACACGATAGGTACGAATCTCCACGCCTTGCCGTTCGGCAGAATCCAACGCCTGCTTATCGGGTCTGGTATTAAAGCCGACAATAATAGCATTGGATGCGGCGGCAAACATAACATCGCCTTCGGTAATACCGCCTGCCGCGGCATGAATCACATTGACCTTGACCTCTTCATTTGCCAATTTTGCAAGCGACGCCTTGACAGCCTCGGCTGAACCGCCCACATCTGCCTTCACAATAATATTCAGAGTCTTGATTCCCTCGGAAATTTGCGCAAACAAATCGTCAAGGCTTGCACGTGCGTTGACGCGGAAATTTTCTTCCTTGGCACTGGTGCGACGACGGTCGGCAAGCTCTCTCGCCATCCGCTCATCTTCAACGGCATTGAATTCATCTCCCGCAGTCGGAACCGCATCCAGACCTGTAATTTCAACAGGCACGGAGGGTCCTGCCGTTTTAACGGTTCGACCCATATAATCGGTCATTGCGCGCACTCTGCCCACCGCGGTTCCCGCGATAACAATATCGCCCGGGTGCAAGGTCCCGTTTTGCACCAGAACAGTGGCAACCGGTCCTCTGCCACGATCCAATTTCGCTTCGATGACAACACCCTTCGCACGGCGTGCGGGATTTGCCTTGAGCTCTTTAATATCCGCAACCAGCAAAACAGATTCCAAAAGATCGTCAATTCCCTGCTTGGTTAATGCGGAAACGGGAACACAAATCACATCGCCGCCCCACTCTTCCGGCACCAAATCATATTTGGTCAGTTCTTGCTTAATGCCTTCGGGGTTTGCCGCCGGCTTATCCATCTTATTGATTGCAACCACAATATCAATTCCTGCCGCCTTGGCATGATTAATTGCCTCCACCGTCTGCGGCATAATGCCATCGTCCGCGGCAACCACCAAAATGGCAATATCGGTTGCCTGTGCTCCGCGTGCGCGCATCGCTGTAAATGCTTCATGTCCCGGCGTATCCAGGAACGTAATGTCGCGTCCCTTGATCTTTACGCGATACGCACCGATATGCTGTGTAATGCCGCCGGCTTCTCCTGTCGTTACATTGGTGTGACGGATTGCATCCAAAAGTGAGGTCTTACCGTGGTCAACATGACCCATCACGCAAACGACCGGTGCTCGATCAACCAAATCCTCCGGTTTGTCCAGGTTCGCTTCCTGGTCACCAAACAGCTTCTCTTCAATGGTAACCACCACTTCTTTGGACGGAATGGCACCCAGTTCCTCCGCAACCAATGCGGCTGTGTCATAATCTACAGCCTGATTCAGTGTTGCCATAACACCCATCATCATCAAGCGCTTGACCACTTCTCCCGCCGTTACTTTGAGCAGTGCAGCAAGGTCGCTGACAATAATCTCATCGGGAATTTGAACATTCAGCGGCGCCTTTTTTACAGGCTGCTGTTTCTTGCCGCCGCGAGACTGATTTGCATTGCGACCGTTTTGTTGCTGTGTGCGTCCGCCCGCAAAATTGCCCTTTCCGCTGTTTTGCTGACGCATAGCCGCCGCTTGCTTTTTGCCGCGCTGTGCATCCGGCTTTGCCGAAGCACTGTCTGCGACCGTATCAAACGTATCCAGTTTTTCATCATATTTGGAAAGATCCACGGCATTGGAGCGCATATCTACCAAGCGTACCGCACCTCTTTGCTTGTTCGCACCGTCGCCTCCCTTGGGCGTTTGCGCGCGTACAATTGCTTGCGGCTGGAACTTTTCTCTGGGTGTATTGGGAACAAAATCCTTGTCGGCGCCCATGCCGCGATCACGTCCGCTGTTTTGCGGCTTTTGACGCGATTGCTGTGCATTGCCGTTCTGCTGTCGTCCGCCCTGACCCGCCAAGGGGTTTTGATAGCGGCTCGATTGCGCGGCTTGACGTTCGGCGCTGTTTTGCTGTTGTCCCTGTTTTTGTCCGTTCTGGCGGCCGTTTTGCGGCGCTTGCGCCTGTGCGGCAGAACGTGTGTTGTTTTGCTGTTGCTTCGACTGACGCGTCGGCTGTGCCGGCGCCTTGGGCGCAATCGGCGCGGGCATTGGTTTACCGCTCCGCTGTGCTTCCATGCGTTGCTGATTGAGCATATTTTGCAAGCTCTGCGGACTTTGCGGTTTCCGTGCGACTGCCTGTTTTTCTCGCTCCTCCGCCTCTTTG
>CAZMAZ010000017.1:9026-18443 GCA_964564255.1 uncultured Clostridium sp.
GCCTCTTTTGCGGCAGCTTCCTTCGCAGCGGCTTCTTTCGCTGCCGCCTCTTTGGCTGCCGCTTCTTTGGCTGCTGCCTCTTTTGCCGCAGCCTCTTTTGCGGCAAGATCCGCCGCCGTGAACCCGGGCAGTCTGGAAGGAACGCAAACTTCCCCGTCAATATAACGGTCAATATCCGTTACCTGACTGGAACGGGTCAAAGTTTCAAACAAAATCTCGAATTCCCATGGCTCCAGTACCTTCTGCGACTTTACCTCGATACCTTTTTGCGCCATTAAATCCGTGATGTCCTTTGTCTTGAATCCCAGATTCTTTGCCAGTTGATTTACTTTGAATTGTGGGTTGATTGCCATATTCCCTCCTTAGATTCCGGTCGAAAGACCGATCTGCTCTCTCATTGTTCATGTATCGTCCCGGGCATGCTCAAGCCGTTTTAAAGCTTGAGCAAGCGCCGCATTTGCGCGTCGGTTAAAGCAACCGCCGCAAGTTTTGCACTTTTCCCGACCGCATGTGCCATTTGTGCGCCGTCAAGCGCAAGCACCAGGCAGTCTGTCTTGTAATACGCACAGCGGTCAAGCAACCGCTTTTTGTTGTTTGCGGCACAGTCTCCCGCAACCAATACCAAAACCGGACGTTTTTTGCCCCCGCTACGCAATTCTTCGCAAATCAAATCTGCGCCGAAAATCAATTTCCCCGCCTTGGCACACAATCCCAGGTTGGTCAAAAAATGTGGCGGACAAACAGTAGGCTCTGCGTTTTTGCAAGCGCCTTCTTTCGGTTCTTCTTGCCTTGCGGACGGGTCGGTGCCCGTGTAATTTCCCGTATGATCGCTTTTCTGCGGTTTCATTGGAAAATCTCCTTTTCCTTGCCTTCGTGCATTTTCTCATATGCCGCCATCTCGCTCTCCATTGCATCATAGACCGTGTCCGGTATGCCGCAAGAAAGGCTGCGTTCAAGGCGGCGGGTTTTCCGTGCTTTTTGCAAGCATCCGCGTGTCGGGCATACATACGCACCGCGTCCGGATTGCTTGCCGGTAAAATCAAGCAGAACGGTTCCGTCCGGCGTTCGGACCACACGAAGCAATTCCTGTTTTGATTTGTGCGTATTGCATCCCATACACTGCCGCTCGGGCGATTTTCTTTCCGCCCCTTGCATTTGTTTATTCTTCACCGCTTTATTCCGTTCAATCCCTTGTCAAAAATCCGCCGACAGCTTCATTCTGCCAAGGGCGTCTCGTCGGACTGTTCGTTTGTCACTTGCACCGCATCTACCGTGTCTTCCGCGGTTTCCGCATTCGAAGATACCTGCGTCTCAGCTTCCATTGCCGTCATGTCCGCGTCCGATTTAATATCAATCTTAATACCGGTCAAGCGCGCGGCAAGACGAACGTTTTGTCCTTCCTTGCCTATGGCAAGCGAAAGTTGCTCGGCATCTACAATCACACGACAGGAACGCTCGGTCAGCATCACAACAGACCGCGCAGTCGCCGGCGCCAATGCTGCCGCGACATATTCTTCCGGCTGTTCGCTGTAGCGAATAATATCAATTTTTTCACCGTGCAGTTCACGCAAAATCGCATCAATCCGACTCCGATGCGAACCGATGCAAGCACCGACAGCATCGATGTCCGGTTCGCTAGAGAAAACCGCAACCTTAGAGCGGGAACCCGCCTCGCGGGATACACCCTTAACCGTCACAATTCCGTCCGCAATTTCGGGAACTTCAAGTTCAAACATTCTGCGCACAAGACCCGGGTGCGTGCGGGAAAGGGTTACAATCGCACCCTTGCTCTCCCGATTCACTTCCATAACAAAAACCTTAATCTTGTCCCCGACCGCCAACTTTTCGCCGGGAATCTGATCATCCTTGCGAAGTACAACGGTGCCGTTGTCTGTTTCAAGCACTACATTGCCGCTTTCGGGATCCACCTTGCTGACCGTGGTCGTAATGATTTCTTCCCGCTTGTTTTCGTATGCCTCTTGCATAACACGTCTTTCGCCTTCGCGAATTCCTTGAATAATCACGGATTTTGCCGCGCCGGCGCTCAAGCGTCTCAGATTTTTGGTTTTCACCTCCGTTTCAACCATCTTTCCAATATCATGGCGCTTGTTAATCGCGCGCGCCTCTTCCAGAGAAATTTGGCTGATCGGGTCCTCCACCGTTTCCACCACCTCGCGCTGACGGTAAACGCGAATGTCCTTTTTGGTAGGGTCAATATGCACCCGCACAAGTGCCGTGGGGCCGTATTCCTTTTTCAATGCGTTGGAAAGCGCCGCCTCGACCTTCTCAAGCATGTATGCCTGCGGAATGCCCTTGTCCCGCTCCAACATTTCAAGTGCCGCAAAAAATTCACTGTTCATCTCTGTTCGATATCCTTTCGCTGTTCGTGTTCTGTTTCATAATTTAATATTTCATCCGATTTAGTCACCAAAATCATAAACGGTCGCAATTTTGGAAACGGTCTCGCGTGCAAATCCGCGTTCACTGCCGTCCGGAAGGGTCAAATAGATAACACCCTCTTCCGGCAAATATTCCCGAAGCGTTCCGCGATATACCTTGCTCCCGTCCACGGGTGCATACAAACGCACCTCCACTTGCCAATCCTCACACGCCATCAAATGCTCATCGGTGCGCAGCTCTCTCTCAATACCGGGAGAGGAAACCTCCAGTGTGTACGCCTGATCAATGGGATCCGCCCGATCAAGAATCGGATCGATTGCACGATGCACCTTCTCGCAATCATCGATATTGATTCCGTCCTCGCTGTCAATTGTAATCCGCAAATAATACCCGGCACCTTCTTTGACATAAGCAACGTCCCAAAGATAATACCCCATCTCTGTAACCGTATCGACAAGCAGTTCCCGTACCGCTCCTGCGACACCGCCTTGATTTTGTTTCATGATTCTTCCTCCGCCTTCCGGTTATGCAATAAATCGCCGGCAAAAATTTAGAGCGGATTTCGCAACCCACTCCACCTTACCGTACTCTACTGTAATCATCTGTTACAGTATACCATACTTTGCCCCAAATTGCAATAGGTTTTTCAAATTTTTTTGCGTTTTTTACAACCAAATCAAGCAAATAACCGCCCGATGCCGCAAAAAGCACCGATTGCCCGCAACAAAACATCTTTCGTTTGATTTATGATCCGCCGAAAAATCGTTTTTTTGCGTGCATACAATTGCCGGTCTGCATAAGGCAAACCGGCAATTGATAAATCGGGGAAGACATGACAAAGGTCAAAAGATACAGACTGCAATCAGAAAATCGGATACCCGGCGTTTGTATGTGCTTCGATCAAGTCATTGCACAGGGAAACGATTTCATCGGTAGATAACTGTGCGCCCGTATGCGGTTCCATTATCGCCGCCTGATAGAGCGTTTCGCGGCTTCCCGTGTGTGCCGCTTCGATGGTCAACATTTGGGGGTAGATGTTGGATGCATTCATTGCCGCAAGTTGCAGGGGCAGATCGCCGACATAGGTCGGTGTAATGCCGTTGTTATCTACAAGACACGGAACCTCTACGCATGCCTGCGCAGGCAGATTGGAAATACAACCGTTATTGAGCACATTCCCGCCGATTTTGTACGGACGATTTGTCACCATCGCCTCCATGATGTAAGAAGCATATTCGTGCGAACGCGTGTGCGTGATGCTTCCTCCCGCCATCAAATCCTCTTTTTGTTTTGCCCAGCCGGCAATTTGATTGATACAGCGACGCGGGTACTCATCAAGCGGAATGTTGAATCTTTCAATCAGATCATCTCTCCCTGCCTTGATATAAAAGGGATTGTATTCGGCATTATGCTCGCTGCTCTCTGTGCAGTAATAACCAAACTTATCGATATAGTCAAAGCGCACCATATCGCAGTGCTTTTCGTTTGCGTTCTTCTCCTTTGCACGGCGACGAATCTCGGGATACAAATCATTGCCGTATTTGTCATAAATTTCGAGCAGCCACGCCATATGATTGATTCCCGCAATTTTGGTTCTGCAACCGTCCAATTTGTCATGCATTCCGACACCGTCCAAAATAGCGGGCGGACACACTTGGACACTGTGACAAAGCCCGACCGTCTTAACGCCGGTATAACGCAACATATATCCCGTCAAAATTGCCATCGGATTGGTGTAATTGAGCAACCACGCGTCCGGACACACTTCCTCAATATCCTGTGCAAAACCTTTCATCACGTGAATGGTACGCATCCCGCGGAAAATACCGCCGATCCCGAGTGTGTCACCGATGGTCTGACGCAGACCGTATTTTTTCGGCACCTCAAAGTCGATAATCGTACAAGGATCGTAAAGCCCCACCTGAATGGCATTCACCACAAAATTTGCACCTCTGAGAGCGTCTTTTCTCTGTTCGACTCCCAGATACTTCTTAATGCTCGCTCTGTTTTGATTGACATTACGATTCAAGGCTTCAAGCATCAAATACGATTCCTCCAAGCGGTCGCAATCAATGTCATAAAGCGCAATTTCGACATCGTGAAACTCGGAGCAAAGCATGGTGTCGCCCAGTACATTTTTGGAAAAAACAGTGCTTCCCGCACCCATAAAGGTAACCTTCATTTTTTCATCCATCCTTTTCGTTTGTCCTTTCTCGGCAATCGCCGAGCCGTGCCTTTACACATCTCCATTATAGCAGATTCTCATGCCGATTGCAATACAAAACGGAAAATTATTTGGCTTTTAGGGCTTCTTTTTGATTGCTAAAGTAAAGTTTTCTTCAAAAAGCAAGAAAAAAGATGAGATCAATTGGACAAGAGACGCCGCGTTTTTGTTCATTTTGCCAAAAAACAAAAAATTTTAAAAAACGCTTGACAAACCAATCGATTTGGAGTATACTATTCTCACAGCAAACATTTGAGCAGATGTTCAATTGTTCAAATGAGAAAGGAGACACCATGCATTCGGAATCAGAACCGTCCCATGTAAACAGCAACGACGCCGTGCTTTTGTCACAGGTACACCGGCAAGGCGCAGAAGAGCGACTGGCAGACGTTTTTCGCACCTTCGGCGACAAAACAAGACTGCGCATTCTATTTGCCCTACTATCTCGGGAAATGTGCGTAAATCAGCTTGCCGATACGCTATCCCTAACCGTATCCGCCGTATCTCACCAACTGCGCATTTTGCGGCAGGCGGCACTTGTGCGAACGCGACGCGAAGGAAAAACCGTTTATTACGCCATCGCGGACCATCATGTCAGTCTGATTATTCGTTGCGGCGCAGAGCATATTTTGGAAGAAAAGCCGCAATAATCAAAAGAAACAAAAACAAAATCATAAAAGGAGAAAAATCATGCGTAAAGTATTCAAAATGGAAGACCTGGACTGCGCAAACTGCGCGGCGAAAATGGAAGAGGCAATCAAAAAAATTGACGGCGTAACCTACGCAAGCGTCAGCTTTTTGGCACAGCGTCTGACCCTGGAAGCAGACGATTCGCGCTTTGATGAAATCGCGCGCGAAGCGGCACGCGCTTGCCGCCGTGTCGATGCGGATTGCAAAGTGATTCTGAAATAACGCGCAACCGTTTCGCAATCAATCAAAGGAGAAACAGTATGCTCAACCTGACAAAAAAGCAACGCAAAATCGCGTTGCGTATTCTCATATCCGCTGTGCTTTTAATCGCCATCGTGCTCGCCGTGCATCTTGCATTCCCCCGGCTTGAGGAGCCGGAATATGCCGTTTGGGCGCTCCTTATTTATCTGATCCCGTATCTGATCATCGGCTATGACATTTTATGGCGCGCCGTTCGCAACATTGCACACGGTCAAATTTTTGACGAAAATTTTCTCATGGTAATTGCAACCCTCGGCGTTTTGGCAATCGGCTTTTTCCCGGACGGCGAGTCCGAATACCACGAAGCGGTACTGGTTATGCTGCTCTATCAAACCGGCGAACTGTTTCAAAGCATCGCTGTCGGCAAAAGTCGCAAATCCATTGCCTCTTTAATGGAAATCCGACCCGATTCCGCAAACATCGAACGAAACGGTGAGGTTTTAACGGTTGCACCGGAAGAGGTCGCCGTCGGAGAAATCATTCTCGTGCGCCCGGGCGAACGGATCCCGCTTGACGGCATTGTTACAGACGGTCATTCCGGCTTAAACACGGTCGCGTTGACCGGCGAATCAGCTCCGCGCGAGGTGGGCATCGGAGATGAGGTCATAAGCGGGTGCATCAATATGAACGGTCTTTTGCGCGTGCGCGTCACAAAGACCTTCGGAGAATCGACGGTATCTCGCATCCTTGCTCTTGTGGAAAGCTCCGGCGAAAACAAATCCAAAAGCGAGGCTTTTATCACCCGATTTGCAAAATATTATACTCCGATTGTGGTTTTCTGTGCCTTGGCACTTGCCGTTCTTCCCCCGCTTTTCGGCGGTGCATGGGTAACATGGATTACAACCGCGCTGACCTTTCTTGTTGTTTCCTGCCCCTGTGCTTTGGTTATTTCGGTCCCACTCTCCTTTTTCGGCGGTATCGGCGGCGCATCCCGTTGCGGTATCCTGATTAAAGGATCCAACTATTTGGAGGCATTGGCAAAATGCGAAACGGTCGCTTTTGACAAAACCGGAACGCTGACAAAGGGGAATTTCAAGGTTACCGCCGTCCATCCGGAAAAAATCAGTCCGGAAGCTCTCCTCGACCTTGCTGCCACTGCGGAAAGCTACTCGGATCATCCCATTTCCCTTTCTCTGAAATTGGCATATGCAAAGGCAATTGACAATGCCCGCGTCGGCAAGGTCGAAGAACTTGCGGGATTCGGCGTCATGGCGGTCATTGATCATCACACGGTTTATGTCGGCAATCATAAGCTGATGGCAAAAATCGGCGTCGTTTGGCACGAATGCGAAAAAATCGGCACAGTTGTGCACATCGCGGTGGACGGCGTATATGAAGGACACATCGTTGTTTCCGACGAATTGAAGCCGGATGCCGCCGATGCCATCCGCGCACTGCACCGTTGCGGCATCAAAAAAACCGTCATGCTGACCGGCGACACAGAGCGTGTTGGGCGCGCCGTCGCCGCCGAACTCGGCGTTGACGAACTGCACGCGGGGCTTTTGCCTGCCGATAAGGTCGCCCATGTAGAGGAGTTACTTTCGCAAAAAAGCAAAAAAGGCGTTGTCGCCTTTGTCGGCGACGGCATCAACGACGCGCCGGTTCTCTCGCGCGCCGACGTCGGCATCGCCATGGGCGCGCTCGGTTCGGACGCGGCAATCGAAGCGGCGGATATTGTCTTGATGGATGACAGACCCTCCAAAATCGCCCAGGCAATCGGTATTGCACGCAAAACCCTGCGCATCGTGAAGGAAAATATTATTTTTGCAATCGGAGTCAAGGTTCTGGTTTTGATTTTGACCGCACTTCCCTTTTTCACGGTCCCCATGTGGATTGCCATTTTTGCGGATGTCGGCGTCTGTATGATTGCCATTTGCAACGCAATGCGCGCCCTGCGCGTCAAATCCCTCCCGATAAACGGAGGCGGCGACGATTTAACGCTGTCGGCATTTGCACAAAATGCAAAAGCAAACGATCCGACCCAAAAGAAAATCAAAATGTAAGAAATGTGTTTTTCGGTCCCCGCAATCGACGGTGCCGAACGCTTTTGACAAAAGCGTTCGGCACCGCTTTTTGTATGAACACACCCCGCACAAGACTTGCCGTGCGCCTCGGTTTATGGTACAATAGATCTCATAGGGGGGTGACAAAATGGAGAAAACAAGATTGATAAACGCAGGTCAAATCGAAAAATTTCAAATGTATTTGATACAAGAGGAAAAAGCGCCGAACACGGTTGCAAAATATGTGCACGATATTCAAGCATTCGGAGCATGGGTTGCATCCCGCACATTGGACAAGGAAACGGTGCTAATTTACAAAACACTCCTATGCGAGCGTTATGCACCCGCCAGCGTCAATGCGGCACTGTCGTCGCTCAACAGCTTTTTCAATTTCATGGAATGGTATGATTTGCGGGTGAAGAATCTCAAAATTCAAAAGCAAATTTTCGCCTCAACCGACCGTGAACTGACCAAAGCCGAATACGAGCGACTGCTGCAAGCGGCTAAAGAGCGCGGCAACGAACGGCTGTATCTTTTAATGCAAACCATCTGCTCAACCGGCATCCGTGTGTCCGAGGCGCGGTTTATAACCGTCGAATCGGTTGCGTGCGGCGTTGCGCAAATCAACTGCAAGGGCAAACGGCGTCGGGTCTTTTTGCCGCGACAGCTCTGCGCAATACTGAAGCAATATATCAAAGAGCAAAAAATAAAAAGCGGCTCCGTTTTTGTGACAAAAAACGGAAAACCGCTTGACCGGTCAAATATTTGGAGCGACATGAAAAAGCTATGCCGCGCGGCAGGTGTGTCCGAAAAAAAGGTCTTCCCGCACAATCTGCGGCACCTTTTTGCACGGACTTACTACACCCGGCAAAAGGATATTGTCCGTCTTGCCGACATTTTGGGTCACAGCAGTATTAACACAACACGCATCTATACCATGGAATCGGGCGAGGTACACCGCAGGCAAATCCAGTCGCTCGGTCTCTTACCGTCGCATAGCGGGTAAGACAAATCGCGTACCACATAATCTGCATTATGTTGTATTTGTATCTATTACTATACCACAAAATTCCCAAATTGTCAATAGATTTTTACAAAAAAAACGAAAACCGTGGCAAAAAATGCACAACGACAAGGCCAATGAGGCAAGGCTATCCATCATTGGCTATTATTGTAATTCTTTTTTGAGATATTTTGAAGTACAAAGAAGTCCTTTGCACCCCTTATACCACATAATGCAGATTATGTTGTAAAATCCAATAAAAAGCGGAGGACAACACACATGAAGAAAAAAATTTTGAACGCAATGGCATTGCTCCTGGCTGTATTTCTGTTGCTTGGCGTATGCGTTGGCTGTGCGAAAAACGGCATCGACGGCACAAACGGCAAAGACGGAAAAGACGGCGCAGACGGTTTGAACGGTGCAGACGGCAAGGACGGCGCAGACGGACAGTCGGCATATGCACTGGCAGTCGAAAACGGCTACAAGGGCACGCTTGCAGAATGGTTGGCATCCCTTGTCGGAGAAACCGGCGCCAACGGTAAGGATGGCGTCGACGGCAAGGACGGTATCGACGGTAAAGACGGCGCCAACGGTAAGGATGGCGTCGACGGCAAGGACGGTATCGACGGTAAAGACGGCGCAAACGGCAAAGACGGCGCAAACGGCAAAGACGGTGTCAACGGTAAGGACGGAAAAGACGGTGCCGACGGTAAAAACGGTGCCGACGGAAAAGACGGCTTAACGCCTTACATCAAAAACGGGCATTGGTGGATCGGTGAAACCGATACCGGCGTGAAAGCGGAAGGCTCCTCTGCCGGAAGCGGCACACAGGGCGC
>CAZMAZ010000018.1:0-17561 GCA_964564255.1 uncultured Clostridium sp.
GTCTGTCTGTCTGTCTGTCTGTCTGTCTGTCTGTCTGTAAGAATTGTACACGACCTTGCCCCTCCCTGTCAAGCGTTTTTTTGTAAATTTTTCGCGATTTTTTGCTTTTTTCGAAAATTTTACATTAAAATTATAGCACATTTGGGGCTTCCTGTCAAGTGCTTCGGCAAAAGTTTTTCATAAAATGCTTATATTTTTCGTTTTCCCGGGTTTTCGGTTGCCGATTTGCTTTTCGGAAAAAGAAAATCACGCAAAGCTCTTGCTTTTTCCGATAAACTGTGTTATACTGATTACGGGAAGTTCGAAAAATCGGCAAAAACGTCGGAAATGCCCCGAAAGAAAGTGCGGATTCCGCACAGCTTCCCGGCAGGAGTAAACATTCATGGAACAACATACAGACAGGTCCGAAATCATCGGGCTGATTCCCGCTTATGAGCCGGATCAAAATTTGATTGCGGTTGCAAAAGCGCTTTTTGAAAAACAGGTGCGTCTCTTTGTCGTGGATGACGGCAGCGGAGATGCTTATCGCGATATTTTTTCGCAGACCGCCGCCTATGCGCAGATCATTTCCTATCCCAAAAACAAGGGAAAAGGCGGGGCTCTCAAAACCGGTATGGAAGAGATTCTTGCCTATGCTCGCACCGTCGACCACCCTTGCACGGTGGTAACCCTTGACGCAGACGGACAGCATGCCCCGCAGGACGTCATGCGGGTTGCCGATGACGCCGCAACGCATCCGGGCACGCTGGTGCTCGGCGAACGCACCTTCGGGAAGGACACGCCTCTGCGCAGTCGTTTCGGCAATACCATGACCGCGCTTGCCTACCGCCTTGCTTCCGGCATTCGCCTGCACGACACGCAAACAGGATTGCGCGCCTTTTCCGCCGACCTTTTGCCGACCATGCTGGAAATTGAAGGAAGCCGTTACGAATACGAAATGAATGTGCTGCTTGCCTGCCCGAAGCATAAAATTCCTTTGCGTTCGGTTGCCATTCAAACCATCTATATCGATGAAAACAGCGGTTCGCATTTCCATCCTTTTCGCGATTCCTTCCGCATTTATCGCCATTTCATTACCTTTATCTCGGTTTCCCTGGCAAGTTTTCTTTTGGACTACGCCCTGTATGCTACCTGCTTTCATTTCTTCGCGCTGTCAGTAACGCTTTCCACTCTGCTTGCGCGCGTCATCAGCTCGGTGTTCAATTTTTTGATGAACCGACACATTGTTTTCCACAATCATGACAATGTCTGGAAAAAAGCACTGGAATATTTTCTGCTTGCCGCCTGCATTTTGGCTTGCAATATGTTTTGCATTCATCTCCTTGTCGATGTCCTCGGATGGAGCAAATTCTGGGCAAAGCTCCCGGTCGAAATCCTCCTGTTCCTGGTCAACTTCTCGGTTCAGAAGATGCTGATTTTCCGCAAAAAGAAGAAACCGCGCTCTTTTTGATGAAATTTGATGAAATTTGATGAAAATCGATAAAAATTGATAAAAATCCCGCAGTCGCCTCTTTTCGAAAGCCACTGCGGGATTATTTTTTCAGTGCTCTTCTGTTGCCCCGGGGACTGTCACCTTGGCGACACCGGAAGCGGAAACCGAAAGCATTGCCTGTCGCTCGCCGAGACGGAACACCTCATTGCCGCGCAGACCGATGCCGCAGGCACCGTGCCGTAACGGATAGGCATCCCCGTCGATGGTAAACAGAATCTTCCCTGTCAAACGGTTACAATAATACAGCAAAATATGCTCTTCACCGTCCACACGGACAATAAATTTTTGCCGAACGGTCAAAAGTGTTTGTTTCATTCGGAAATCTCCTTGAGTCGATATTTTTGGTTGTAGGCATCATAATAGGTGCGGAACATTCCGTCGTCCTTTTTTACGCCGGACAAATATTCGTGCATATCCAGACTGTCGTGTGCAATTTCAATCACGCAACCCGCTACATTGGAGCAGTGGTCGGATACACGGCTGAGTGTGGTCAAAAGGTCGGAAAGGACAAATCCGTGTTCAATCGTGCATTCGCTCTTTTGCAAGCGATGAATGTGATTGTGCTTGATGGTCTCGCGCAATTTATCAATCACCTGCTCCAGCGGCTCTACGCGCAAAGCGTCCTCCATATTGCCGTAAATCAATGCCTGTGCGGTCAAATCCAAAATTTCACCGAGCGCCTGTGCCATGACCGCAAATTCTTCCTGTGCTCTGCCCGAAAAGACCAGTTTCTTTTCCTGCATTTCCTGCGCGGAAGCGGCAAGGTTGACCGCGTGGTCGGAAATACGCTCTATATCACTGAGAATGTGCAACATTTTGGTTACCTCCGCCGCATCGCGGTCGGGCAGCTGGCAGGCACTCAGCTGTACCAGATAGGAACCGAGCTTGTCCTCGTACACATCCACCTGCTGTTCCATTTTGCGTATCTCGGCAATCGGCGTCAAATCGCCGTCGTGAAGCACACGCAAGGCAATTTTGATGGATTCGAAGGAGGTTGCCGCCATGGTTGTGCAAATGTCTCTGGCGCGTTGCAACGCCACACTGGGCGTGGCAAGCAAACGTTCGTCCAGCATTTCCACGACATCGTCCTGCTTTTTGCCGGTTTCGCGAATGCAAACCATGGCAAGACGCACGAAGAATTTGGGGAACCAGATAAGCGCCAAGGTAGACAAAACCTTATAAACAATATCGATAATCGCAACGCCGAAGGCATCGGTACTGCTCTCCAGGAAATTCGATACCGCCGGGAGATTGAGCACCCCGCCCTTGAGCAGATAATAGAAAATCGTATACAGTCCGCCGAAAATCACCGTACTGATAATGTTATACACAAGATGGATAAATGCCGCACGCTTTGCGTTCTTATTGGCGCCGATGGAGGCAATCATGGCGCTGACGCAGGTACCGATATTCTGTCCCATTACAATCGGAATGACCATACCGCTTGCAATACTGCCGGTTGAGGTCAACGCCTGCAAAATACCGATGGAAGCACCCGAGGACTGGATGGCGGCTGTCACCACCACACCGACCAAAATGCCCATAAACGGATTGTGGAAGAGGGTCAAAACCTGCGTAAATTCGGGAACGTCCTTGAGGGCGCTGACCGAATCCGACATCATATCCATGCCGAACATCAAAACCGCAAAGCCCAGCAAAAACAGCCCGAGATTGGTCTGTCTGCTGCTCTTTTTGAGGAAGCAATACAAAATAACGCCGACAACCGCAAACACGGCGGACAAAAGCGTTACGACATCCAGCGAAAAACCGCCGCCGACACTGGAAATCGACAAAAGCAACGGCGTCATGGCGGCGCCCATGTTGGCACCGATGATAATGCCGACCGCTTGGTAAAGCGTCATAAGACCCGAGTTGACAAAGCCGACCACCATAACCGTGGTAGCGGACGAGGATTGCACAATCGCCGTCACCGCAAATCCGAGTATGAATCCTTTTAAGGGATTGGAGGTCATTTTTCCGAGCAGAGAGCGCAATTGACTGCCGGCAAGATGCTCCAGCGCGCCCGACATAACATTCATGCCGAACAAAAACAGTGCAAGCCCTCCTAAAAGAAGCAATACATCATTGATACCCATTTACGTTTTCCGTTCCTTCTCTTTTAGTATCGTTTTATTGGCTATTGTGTCGCGCGTCGGTTTTTATCCCGCGCGACAAAGCGGGTCATTTTCAAAATTCTCCACTGCATCCATTATAATACGGAATCGAGCGCTTGTCAAGAACTTTTTTAGGGCGCCTATAAAAATTCTCCGCACAAAAGATACTGTGCGGAGAATTTTTCAGGTTGTAGACAAAAGGATCCCTAATTGTCAAAATACATAAAATACATTGCCGCTTTTTCTTTGACCATGTAGGCGCAAAGAAAAAGCTTGGCAAAAAGAAAACGCCGAAGGGGGAATTTCGCCGTCTGCGGACGGCGACGAGGGCTCCGCGCCCTCGACTGCGCCGCCTTTTAGGAAAAGGCGGGCGAAAACTTTCAACAATCTGCCGAAAGAACTTTCAGCAATCTGCTGAAAGTAGGCGCTTGGGTCTACAGTCCGAAAAATTCTCCACACAAAAGATACTGTGCGGAGAATTTTTGCAAAATACGATTAAGGAAACACTGATTTAATGAGGTGGTACAGATTCGGTACAGATTTTTTCGCCTGCAATTGCGAAAAACGCAAGATGTACTGGAGGTACTTCGCGTTTTTCGGCAAGAAGCAGGAGGGAAAAGATGTGCCGAAGATGTGCCGCCGAATAAATCAGCGGTTCCTTAAACATCCCGTCTGAGAAAGGCGCGCAGTCGCTCGGTTTCGGGTTTGTCCAAAATAGCGGCGCTTCCCTGCTCCACGACAACTCCCGCATCCATAAACAAAACGCGGTCCGAGACACTGCGGGCAAATGCCATCTCGTGCGTCACAATCACCATGGTGGTTTTTTGCTCCGCCAATTCGCGAATCACACGGAGCACTTCACCGGTCAGTTCGGGATCCAGCGCCGAGGTCGGCTCGTCGAAGCAAAGAACGGTCGGCGATTGCATCAGGGCACGGGCAATCGCAACTCGCTGTTGCTGTCCGCCCGAAAGCGCACACGGGTAGGCTTGTTTTCGCGAGGCAAGTCCGACGCGCAAAAGCAGTTCTTCCGCACGCGCCTCAATCGCCGCCATTGCCTGTGCGTCCTCTTTCTTTTTGCGCGCCTCCAATTTTGGCGCCAGGCAGAGATTTTCAAATACCGTATATTGCGGAAACAGATGAAAATTCTGAAAGACCAAGCCGAAGCAAAGCTGCCGGCGTCTTTTTTCCTCCGCGGAAAGTGCGACTTCCCGTTCGGCATCGAAAATTTTTTCGCCGTCGACAAAAATCCGCCCGGTTTCGGCGCGTTCGAGAAAGGTCATGCATCGCAAAAGCGTGGTTTTTCCGCTTCCCGAGGAACCGATTACCGAAAGAACCTCTCCCTTCTCCATGGAAAAATCAATGCCGTGCAAAATTTCCTGTCCGCCAAAACTTTTTCGTATATTTTCTACCGTGAGTATGGACATGGGTTCCCTCCCTAAATGTTTTTTTACTTGACGGTCAGCAGGTGAAATAGGACAGCTTTTTTTCCGCCCGTCCGAGCAAAAAGGTCAAAAGCGCACTGAAAAGCAGATAGAACGCACCGATATAAAACAACGGCCAGATAATCGCATAGGTTGCCACAATCTCTTCCGCCGCTTTGACCAGCTCCGCCACCGCGATGACGCGGGCAAGCGAGGTGTCCTTGACCAGCGTGATAATTTCGTTGCTCATGGCGGGCAAAATGCGCTTTATCACCTGCAAAAGAATCACGCGAAAGAAGGTTTGCCGCCGCGTCATGCCCAGCACCTGCCCCGCTTCATATTGTCCCGGCGGAATGCTTTGAATGCCGCCGCGGAAGATTTCGGAAAAATACGCCGCATAATTGATGACAAACGCAATCAAAACGGCAAGCAATCGGTTGCGCATCGGCATATGGAACAGAAGCCCGGGGCCGTAAAAAACCACAATCACCTGCAGCATCAGCGGCGTGCCGCGAATCACCCAAATCAGGGTACGTAAAAGCCACCGCAGGGGCTTGAGCGGGCTCATGGAACCGAAGGTCATCAAAAGCCCCAGCGGAAGCGAACAGATAAGCGTCACAAAAAACAGTAAAAGCGTTACGCCAAACCCGGCACTCAGCTGTCGGGTTACGGTCAAAAAATCCATGCGGGCACTCCTTTAATCTGCGGAAACCAGGCGGTCCGCGAGTCCGTATTTTTCGGCAATTTGCGCAAGCGTTCCGTCCTGCGTCAGCTCCCGAATGGTTTGGTTAACACGTGAAAGCAGGTCGGTATCTTCCCGGCGGAACCCGACAGCATACTCCTCGGCGGGCAAGGAAATGCCCGAGACAATCATCAAATCGTCGTAATCGGTTCCCTCCCCGACACTGGCTTTTGCCATCACAATATCCACAACGGCAACATCGGCAGTCATGCTCTTGACCTCCATCAAGGCGTCGGTCTGCTTTTCGACCGCCGTGAATTGTTTTTTCAGATTTGCGTCATTTTCCGCAACCGTCGCACCGGCGGAACCCTGTTCGGCAACTACTGCCGCACCCGACATGGCGGCAAGTGTTCCGAAACGGTCGGCATCTGCTTTCCGAATCACGCAAACCTGCTCATTTGCAATATAACTCTCCGAAAGGGCAATGGCTTCCTTCAGCTGCTCGGTTACGGTCATACCGTTCCAAATGCAATCGATATTGCCCGCATTCAGCTCCATCACCTTGGAATTCCAATCAATCACCACAAATTCCGCCTGCATGCCCATTCGCTCGCAGACCGCTTCGGCAAATTCGGTTTCAAATCCGGTCCATTTTCCGTTTTCGTCCTTATAGTTCATGGGTTTGTATACGGTTACGCCGATTTTTAGCGTCTTTTCGTCGCTTTTGGTGCCGCATCCCGCAAAGGAAAAGGCACAAAGGACAAGACAAACGGCAAGGCAGACAAGAATGCAAGCTCGTTTCTTTCCGTGTCTTCTTACATCTTTTGCATTTTTCGTGTTTCCCGTGTTTTCCTTTTTCGCATTGCGCAGTATCCGTTTCATAACAGAGTCCCCTTTCGTCGGCGCCTTTTTTCTTGTATCGGCGCTGTTTCTTTATCGTGCTACCATTTTACCACTTTACCATGGTAAAGTCAATAGGATTTTGCAAAAAAAGCAGTTCAAAATAAAAAATTGTATACATGCGCAAATCCCGTGCAATCATTTCTTCTCTTTCGGGCAAAATGACCAAAAGCGCAAGCACAGCCGCACAGCGGCGGTCGGTTGGGGGCCTGCGGAATTTTTGACACGGCGCACGCAAATCCTTGCTTTATTTGCTTGACAAAGCGATTGTTTTATGATACAATAAATATGGAAGATTGTTTACGGAGGATAAATTATGGCACAGGAAAAGAAATCATACGGTAACAGCAGTATTACGGCACTGAAGGGTGCGGACCGTGTACGGAAACGTCCTTCGGTCATTTTCGGCTCGGACGGACTGGAAGGCTGTGAACACACCTATCTGGAAATTCTCGCAAATGCGGTTGACGAAGCAAACGAAGGACACGGCAAGGTGATCACCACGACGGTTTGGCAGGATCACACCATTGAGGTTTCCGACTGCGGGCGCGGTGTTCCGCTGGGGTGGAACGAAAAAGAACAGCAGTGGAACTGGTTTTTGATTTATTGCGAGCTTTATGCGGGCGGAAAATACGACAACAACTCCGGCAAATCGGCTTACGAATATTCTCTCGGACTTAACGGCTTGGGGGCATGTGCGACGCAGTACAGCTCCGAATTTATGGATGTCACCTCCTATGACGGCAAATATGTGCGGGAAATTCACTTCAAGCGCGGAGAAGCCTGCAGTGAGCTGACAGAGCGTCCGCTCTCTCCCAAGGAAAAGCGGACCGGTACTGTCATTCGCTGGCGTCCCGACCGCGAGGTCTTTACCGATGTTGCCATCCCGCACGAATTTTTCACGGATGTACTGCACCGTCAAGCGGTTGTCAACAAAGGCGTCCACTTCATTTTGCGATTTTTGGACAAGGACGGCAAGGCGGAGGATCAGGATTTCTTTTATGAAAACGGCATTGCCGATTACATTGCCGAGACGGTTGGCGACACTTCCCTGACCGCCCCCGTTTTCTGGCACATGGAAACACAGGGACGCGACCGCGAAGACAAGCCCGAATACAAGCTCAAAGCCGACATTGCTTTTTGCTTCTCCAACACGGTCAACATGACCGAATATTATCACAATTCCAGCTTTTTGGAATACGGCGGTTCGCCCGATCGCGCCGTCAAAAGCGCCTTTACTTACGAAATCGACAAATATTTGCGAAATGCCGGCAAATACAACAAGACCGAGGCGCGCATTACCTATGCGGACATTGCCGACTGCCTGGTTTTGGTCATCAACAGCTCCTCCACCATGGCGTCGTATGAAAACCAAACCAAAAAGTCGATAACCAACACCTTTATTTACGAAGCCATGAATGACTTCATGCGTCAGCAGCTGGACATTTATTTCCTTGAGCATCCGACCGAAACCGAAGTTTTCGCAAACCAAATTCTGATTAACAAGCGCAGTCGCGAAACCGCGGAAGCCGCCAAGATTACGGTCAAAAAGAAACTGACCGGCACGCTCGACATCGGCAACCGTGTGGAAAAATTCGTCAACTGCCGTTCCAAGGACCCGAATATTCGCGAGCTGTATATTGTGGAAGGCGATTCGGCTTTGACCTCCTGCAAGCTGGCACGGCAGGCGGAATTTCAGGCGGTGATTCCGGTACGCGGAAAAACACTGAACTGCTTAAAGGCGGACTATGAACGCATTTTCAAAAATGAAATCATTACCGACCTTTTGCGTGTCATCGGTTGCGGTGTGGAAATCAAGGGGAAAATCAAGACCGACCTTGCGCCCTTTGACTACGAACAGCTTCGCTGGTCCAAAATCATTATCTGTACCGATGCGGACGAAGACGGGTTCCAAATTCGGACCCTGCTTTTGACGCTGTTCTATCGTTTGCTCCCCACCCTGCTTGAAAAGGGGCGTGTCTTTATTGCGGAATCCCCACTGTTTGAAATTGTCACCAAGGACGAAACCCTGTTTGCCTACGATGAATATGAAAAAGCCGATATTTTGCGCAAGCTCGGCAATAAGAAATATACCATTCACCGTTCCAAGGGTCTGGGCGAAAACGAGCCCGAAATGATGTCCCGCACCACCATGAATCCCGAAACCCGCCGCCTCATTGCGGTTACGCCGACCGACGCAAAACGTACCGAGTGGATTTTCGAAACCTTACTCGGTGACGACCTCCCCGCGCGTAAGGTCTTTATCGCCGAGCACGGCAGTCAGTATATCAAGGACGCGGATATTTGACAGAAATATTTTTCGCAGGCGCCTCGCTTATTTTGCGGGGCGCCTCGCCGTCTTTTTTCGCGGGGCTCCTCGCCTCCCCCGGACCCCCTCGCCGTCTTTTTTCGCGGGGCGCCGCCCCGCACCCCGCCGCCTTTTGGAAAAAGGCGGGCGAAAACTTTTCAAAATGTTCTTGTACAAATTGTTCGGCTATTGCGATAGGATATGGACTCTTAAAATTGTACGGTCGATAGAATGTAGGGCACAACCTGCGTGTCGTGCCGGTTCCTTCCGTAGGGGCCGGCGTCTCAGGCGGTCTGCCCGAACGGTCTGCATCCCCCGCCGGCACCGCCTCCTCTGTGTCATTCTGAGCGCAAACGCTGTCAAGCGTTCGCGAAGAATCTTTTTCATTCCCCCGCCGAGATTCTTCACGTTATTCAGAATGACACGGCGGGGCGCGTCAGCGGTGGAGGGATTGCCGCGTATCAAACAATTGTGTCATTCTGAGCGTAAACGCTGTCAAGCGTTCGCGAAGAATCTCTTTCATCCCACTTCCCCGCCCTGTCGGTTTCGAAAAAATGATTCCGAAAAAAATTCATTTTTAAAAGAAAAAAATTTGTTTTTCCTATTGACAAAGGGGAAAAAGTGTGCTATACTATGTAAAGCGATTTGCTTTACAGGCAAATATTTGCTTTGTACAATGCAAACGGAACGGAGGCGACATATGTTTGAGAAAAATTTAAGCATGGGATTCCTCCTTGATTTTTACGGCGATATTCTTTCGGAAAAGCGCCGAACCGTCATGGACTACTACTACAACGATGATCTTTCCCTGGCGGAAATTGCCGATCTTGTCGGTATCTCCCGTCAAGGCGTGCGAGATTTGATTAAAAAAGCCGAAGAAGAATTGCTCTTCTATGAAACGCGCTTAGGGCTCGCCGCCCGCTTCGCCGATGCCGAAAAGCATCTGCAAACCGCGCTGGCGCTTTGCGAAAGCTGTCACACGCCCCCCGAGCTTGCGCAGGAAATTCGCAATCTGTCCGCCTGTATCATCAAATAACAACATCATAACAATATCAAATAACCGCATTTTATTCCACGCAGCCGTATTGCACTCTGTCTTTCCCGCCCCAAAAAGAGGGGAGACGCCGAGAGGTGTTCCCTCTTGGCAAAATCACATGATCGGAGGTTACTTTGCCATGTTTGAAGGGCTTGTCGATAAATTAAACAACGCTTTTGCCAAATTTAAAAACAAAGGAAAATTATCCGAAGCCGATGTCAAAGCCGGCATGCGCGAGGTCAAGCTCGCCCTGCTCGAAGCCGACGTCAACTTCAAGGTTGTCAAGGATTTCATCCGCAACGTATCCGACCGCGCCGTCGGCGCCGAGGTCATGGAATCCCTTTTGCCTGCTCAACAGGTAATCAAGATTGTACACGAAGAGTTGATCAAGCTGATGGGAACGACGCAAGCAAAATTGAATCTTGCTTCCAATCCCCCGACAGTCATTATGATGGTCGGTCTGCAAGGCGCCGGTAAAACCACGCACGCCGCCAAACTCGCCGGCATGTACAAAAAGCAAGGAAAGCGCCCGCTTCTGGTTGCCTGCGACATTTACCGTCCCGCCGCAATTAAACAGCTTGAAGTATTGGGTGAAAAATTGGACATTCCGGTTTTTCAGATGGGCGACAAAACCGACCCGGTTAAAATTGCGGAAGAAGGCATTCGTTTTGCCATTCGCAACAATAACGACATGGTCTTTATCGATACCGCAGGCCGTTTGCAAATCGACGAGGTGCTCATGGAAGAGCTCAGACGAATCAAAGCCGCGGTCAAGCCGCACGAAATTCTGTTGACCATCGACGCCATGATCGGTCAGGAATCGGTCAATGTCGCGCAAACCTTTAATGACCTTCTGGATGTCACCGGTGTCATTTTGACAAAACTGGACGGCGATACCCGTGGCGGTGCCGCACTTTCGGTTCGATATGTTACGGGCAAACCGATTAAGTTTATCGGTGTCGGCGAAAAAATCGACGCCATCGAGCCCTTCTACCCCGACCGTATGGCAAGCCGTATTTTGGGCATGGGCGACGTCTTGACGCTGATTGATAAAGCACAACAACAGTTTGACGAAAAGAAAGCCGCAGAACTGGAGCAAAAAATTCGCCAGCAGACCTTCACCTTGGATGACTATTTGGAGCAATTCCAGCAACTCAAAAACATGGGCGATCTCAATCAGCTCATCGGCATGATTCCCGGTATCAAGCCGGGTGCGCTGAAGGATGCGAAGCTGGACGAAAAGATGATGGCACGTCAAGAGGCAATCATCAAATCCATGACCAAAAAGGAACGCGATAAACCCGATGTTTTAAACGCATCGCGTAAAAAGCGCATTGCGGCTGGCAGCGGCACCACGGTCGAGGATGTCAATCGACTGCTCAAGCAGTTTGATCAAATCCGCACCATGATGAAGCAATTCGCCGCGGGCGGCAAAAAAGGAAAAATGCCGTTCGGAAAAATGCGCTTGCCGCGCTGAGTGCCGATTGCAAAGCGCAAATTCGGTACACTCTTACACTGTTAAAATTCCGCATCTTCCGACAGGAGACGGACTTTTATATGGGCTTCACTGCCCCCTACACAAAACACAGAAACCACTAAGGAAACACTGATTTAATGAGGTGGTACAGATTCGGTACAGATTTTTTCGACAAGAAGCAGGAGAGAAAAGATGTGCCGAAGATGTGCCGCCGAATAAATCAGCGGTTTCCTAAAAATTAGGAGGAAAAAACAATGGTTAAAATCAGACTCAGACGGGTTGGCCAAAAGAAGGCTCCCGTGTACCGCGTCGTTGTTTCCGACGCACGTTCGCCCAGAGACGGTCGTTTCATCGAAGAAATCGGTTATTATGATCCGCTGACCAACCCCGCAACCGTTAAAATCGATGCGGACAAGGCTAAAGAATGGATCAAGAACGGTGCACAGCCGACCGAAACCGTTAAGTCCCTGCTCAAAAAATCCGGCATCATTGACTGATTGTGCCGCAAAGGGAGTCAAACATGGTAGATCTGAAAAAAACGTTGGAGGACATTGCCTCCTCGATCGTTGATCACCCCGAAGATGTCGTCGTGCAGTCGGAGGAATCCGATAATCAGATTACATTGACGCTCACCGTCAATCCCGACGATATGGGAATGGTCATCGGCAGACACGGTCGTATTGCCAAGGCAATCCGCACATTGATCAAAGCCGCCGCCACCGGCTCCGGCAAAAAGGTCAATGTAGATATTCGCTAAGGGGAACCCCGAGAATATCCAAAGCAAAAAGTACCGCAAAAGCGGCGAACCGGGAACCCCTCCCGCGTCGACCGCGTGCGGTACTTTTTCCAATTTTGCCGGAATATCCGAAAGCCAAAAAAATGCACGGCAAAACATACCGTGCATTTTTTCTGTTTTCTGTTTGATTATTCGTTTACCTGCTCGTCCTGCTCAACCGGAATTGCTTCATCCGCAATGCCGTCACCGTCATTGTCAACCAAAACAGCATCGGCAACACCGTCACCGTCGGTATCGACAGCGGCAACAACCTTCTTCTTGGCAAACAGCTTCTTCAGAACTGCCAAAGCGGTTGCGACAACGGTCAGCGCACCGACAACCATCAGGATGATACCGAGCGCAGACACCTTTTTCTTTTTCTTCTTCTTCAGAAAATCAAAGCACATGATTCTTACCTCCGATCCATTTTTTGTTTTTTGGACGCCTCTAATAATACAATAATATTAGAAATGTCCTCTTTAAAGGGCACTCCGACAATGCGGCATGCGCCCCAAATTACGTCGATCTCTCAAACGTATTACAAACATGCAGAAAGCGGTTCTCTGCCGCGGCTGTCACACCTGACAGCCGCGACCAAAACCGTCGGACAAGGATGCAAACACAAATTATTCAGCGTAAACACTGACCTGCTTCTTGTCCTTCGTCTTATGCTCAAACTTGACCTTACCTTCAATCAGAGCAAACAGCGTGTCATCCGAACCGATACCGACATTTTTGCCGGGGTGGATGGCAGTGCCTCTCTGTCTGACGATAATATTGCCGGCAAGAACGTGTGCGCCGTCTGCTTTCTTTACGCCAAGGCGCTTGGATTCGCTGTCACGACCGTTCTTTGTGGAACCGACACCCTTCTTGTGAGCGAAGAACTGTAAACTGAGTCTCAACATCATTTTACCTCCGTAATCGTTTCCGACAGTCCGCATGCGGAGCTGTCTGTGGGTTGTTTGTTAGGTGAATGCTTGCGGCAGACGTCAATCCGGATTGTACGGTCTGTCCTCGATTGCGAGGTCCAAATAATCGTAATATTCCTCAAGCATATCCTGCAGTTGCTTGTAATAACCGAGGAAAATGCCGGAGACGGCGTAACGCTTCAGCTCGTCGCTCTCAAATTCGGGCAACGCCGCTTTTGCTTTTACGCGAATATCGGTTGTTTTTTCGTCAATCTCGTAATCGACCTGAGAATCATAGGCAACCTCAACCGTGTTGATAATCAACATGGTCATTGCGGAAAGTGCCGCACAAAGAATGTCGTCCCCTTCCTCACCGTACCCGGTGTGCCCCTGTTCTTCAAATCCGTAATAGAAGCCGTCGCTTCGAAAAAATACGATCTTTGTCATAGATCTGCAAAAAATCAGCCGTTGATGCTGAGAATCTGCACCTTGGTAAACGGTTGTCTGTGACCGATCTTTTTCTTTTCGTTTTTCTTGGACTTGTACTTCATGACGTAGATCTTCTTCTGTTTTCCGTTCTCCAGTACCCGCGCGACCACCTGTGCACCTGCAACGTAGGGGTCACCGACGGTAATACCGTTGTCATCGCCAAACAGAGCTACGACCTTGTCAAAGGTGTACTCTTCATCCTTCCCAACCTTCAACTGTTCGATTGAGATAATGTCGTTCTCGGTTACCTTGTACTGCTTTCCGCCCGTTTCAATCACTGCAAACATGGAAAAGCACCTCTCTTTCGCATAGACTCGCTAAGTTTGGTGGCACTCGAACGCGACTGCACTTACAACCAAAACTTATGCGGCATATTATTGTACCATATTTTACGCGGCTTGTCAATAGGTTTTTCAACTTTTTTTCGAAAAATGGCAAGAAAATAGCAAAAACCACTTGCTTTTTTTACGCCGATGTGCTATAATGGGGCTGTTTGATATGCCCCCATAGTTAAATGGATATAATAAACCCCTCCTAAGGGTTAGTTATGGGTTCGATTCCCGTTGGGGGTGTATGAAATATGAAATTAGACCGCAGCTTCGGTGCCGCTTCGGCATCAAACTGCGCTGAAAACGAAATAACCGTAAAATGCCCCCGAGGCTTGCATCATGAACGCAAGTCTTGGGGGGCTATGTCGACCGGAGAATTTTACTCCGATCTCTTTGCGGCTTATTCAATCAAGAGCAAACGCCCAATGGCATCCAAATAATGGATCGTTTTTTCGTTTATTTATTGCCATCGATACAGGATTTTAAGGTGCCAATGGCATTGGGCAATTCGGAATCGGTTAAAAACGCTTTAGCAAACTGATTTGTCGGATCGTTCAACATTTGATCTTGCGAACTATATTCGGTAAACCAATATGTCATGATAGATATTTTGTACCCATCGATCAAGGTGGTAAAAGCAAAATAATTCCCTCCCTCATATTCCTTTACCATTTGTCTGTATATTGTTATTCCGTTTATTTCTTTGACATATATTCTATCATCTTGAGAAGCAATCGAAAATTGGGTTTGATCGTCCTCCAAAACAAACGTTTCACCCTCTTCGCGCAAAACATCTGTCATGGTTTCTATCGTCATTCCCTCGGTCCAATACTCTACAGTAATAATAAGATCACTTTTAAGAACATATGAGTAATGACAGTAGTTATTATCTGCATAATCTATAAGAATCGTCTCAACATTATCGGTAATATCTGCATCATCAAACAGATCTTCAATTTTCAATAAAGCCTTTGAATCCACCCTTGAATACCATCCGATATACTTTGCCGTATAACGACCGGTATAATCTTCCGGATTTCTCGAACCCGAAATGGCAAATTTGTAAAAATCGTTTACATTTGTAAACCGGCCCGGCGCTTCACAATCCTCAATATGATTAGCAGAATCAGAAACATCCGAAATGCCCAAAATATTAGTAGAATCAGAACCACCCGATTCTGTTTTGTCTTCTCGAATTTGTGAACATCCGGTTAGAAATGCCGCTACTGCTAACAAACAAATAAAAATTTTTTTCATAATAAAAACCTTACCTTTCTGTTTTGTAAATTCAAATCATTAATGTATGCAACTATTGATGCACATGCAATCGCTCTATTAATCCCAAATCACTTATCAATTATTATGGGCATACAGCACTCGTAATTTGTTAGAATCAACAATGTCAACACATCGACTGCAAATTTGTATTCTCATATACACATTCGAACTATGCCGAGCTGAGCCATGAACACACATGGCAGTTCCGGAGGAATAATGATGCGAAACATTTAACAAATGCAATATTTCATGTGTAAATGTTATTTTTAGTAAATCATAATTTGTCTTATCATCGAATGTCAATAAAAACATTGCGCATCTGTTTCCAGAACCGACACCTTCAGCGCGACCAAGAACAGTTGTTTTTGACGAATGAATTGTTCCGTCATAACCACAAGTTGCCCCATGTCCTGTAAAAATGACATTTATTGAGCTATTAGACGCCGGCGTACATTCTACAATTTTATTTGCACTTTTGTGATGATAGCCATTCTTGCAATAATCATAATTGCTATACCCGGAAACTGTAATATTTTTACAATTGTTGCATTCTGCATCAGGAGAATTCTTATGTAAGCAATTCTTATCATATGGATAGCTTTCGTAAACATCAGAAACAATTGAAACATTAACTCTAATGCCAAATTCATCCTTAAAAAATTGCACAACACTACGATAATTCGTGTCTCCGGAGGTATTATGATTGACTATGTTATCAATGGCGTCCTCGGCATCAATACCGATTGCAGCATAAGCGTCTTTAAATGCTTGATCATAATAAAGTTCCAAGTTCAATGTCAAAGCATTTATATCCCATTTGTGGTATGTCGTTGTACTACTTTGAACAATTTTATCATTTGCGACAGTAAGATAAAGAGGTGTTGTTGTACTTCTCAAATATTGGTTTTTACTTTGAATTGTAAAACCACCACTTGTTCTTTGAATTTTCCACAAACCATATGTTGAATTATATGCTGTTTGCATTATTTCGGCATTTTCGTTGTTATTACTTGGAGCTGTTAAATAGTAGCCTGTTGTTTCATTTTGAATTTTATAATATCCGCTACCATCATATTCAAGCACCCACAAAAACGAGGTTTCCGTTCCACTGTAATTGTCGATCTCTATCGTTGAATTGTTTGTCGTTGTTTCGGGCTTTATTAATTTATTTGTTGAAGCATTTTTAATTGTATAAGACAATCCTGTTTCAAAGCACACCTCGACTAGTCTGCTCCAGATCCACGGTGCTCCGCTATATGTCCACTTAACTCTAATAATCCCCGGTTTGAGCGTTGTAAGAAAACCGGTTTCAGAATCTATTGTTGCCTTATCTGTCGGTGAATAGTCCGGCTCGCTTACACTATAAACAATTGGTCCATTTTTCCCTATTGTGGAACTATACATGCACACATCATAGTCAAATGTTTCTCCTAACATCAGCACATCACTATATGCTATCTTATGAACGCCGTCTATTGCATTTCCATTATATTTATGAAAATTCCATTTTGTTCCCGTGTTGCTCGGATTGGTTGTAAATTCAAGTGGAGCATCTTCTTCGGATATTGATCGCATATAATAAGTGGTTCCATTTTCTTTATACCAAATGTAATCATATCCGTCGCTCGTTGTTGTCATCTTCCAAGTATGTGTAGTAGGAATATTGCTGTCGGTTGCCGGCGCTCCGGATACCGTAACCCTGCCGGCAACCGGCGCATTGTTGAGAACACTTGGATAGATAATAATCTCATTGTTTGACATGCTTCGTATCACATAAGTGCCATAAACAATGGTAACCATTTTCTGCTAAAATTCTTTTTCATGTATTTCTTCCTTTCGCATTTATTTGAAATTGATTTTTGAAATCACTTGCTTGCATATAGGCGCAGACCTATATGCAAAACCTGCGAAAGAGCAGAGGGCGACGGCGATGGGTGAATGGGTGGGCATTTTGATTGCGTCTTTGCATCATACGGTATTCCCTCCTTGAACATTTTAATTTCAAAACAGTGCGCTGTTTTGATGGTTCGCTATTGTATACGGAGGAAAAAGAGGAATCTTACACCTTTCGAAAAAATTTTTGAAAATTTTTTTGAAATATTTTTTCGGGATGCCGTGTTTGCAAATTGTTCGGTCGACACCTCATCCCCCGCTGAAGCGCCCCGCCGTGTCATTCTGAACAACGTGAAGAATCTCGGTGGGGTGTGAGATGAAAGAGATTCTTCGCGAACGCTTGACAGCGTTTACGCTCAGAATGACACAATTGTTTGATACGCGGCAATCCCTCCACCGCTGTCGCGGTCCCCCGCCCTTTGCACAAGGGCGGCTTAGTTAGATTGTGTGCAAGTAAAA
>CAZMAZ010000019.1:0-17292 GCA_964564255.1 uncultured Clostridium sp.
ATGAGACGCATTATTCTCTTACGTTGTATACGAACGGGACGGCAGACCTTGTAATGGATTACGGGTATGATAGTTTTATAGAGGTTTTGCAAGCGATTGTCGAAACGGACGGTGAGACTTACACATTTAAATACGAAGCGTGGGGTTGGTTCAGTACTGCAAGTTTTGCCTTTGACGAAGATGGAAATATCACTTTTACGGAAGATGATGGCTATGAATCTGTCCTGATGGAAAAAGGCGGAGAACCGGTTGTGATTCCGGAGGAACTGTTTACGGCGGAAGAGCAAGGTTATTGGGTTTCCGACGGGGAAGACAATGTATATTCCTTTATGGTTAGCAGAACAGGTGTGCAAATTTTTGCGCCCGACGCCGAAGATTGGTTCGAGCCGGAAGATCTGCGTGAGACGCTGGATGGCCTTTCCTGGATCTTTACCTGGGACGACAAAAATGTTACCTTCCGTTTTGTGACCGACGATGATGGTAATAGCATGATCAGCATGGTTGTTGGCAGTGACAGCCTTGAACTGTATAAGTACTGGTGAGAAATTGTCCGATAAGGTTACAAAGCAATAAAAACTAAAACAAACGACATCAATGAGCCGGGATTTTGTCCCGACTCGTTGATGCGTTTAGAGAGGGGCATACAATGCAAAAAGAATTTCAAAAATTTCAAAAGAAATCGCGCAGGGATTGCCTGATTAAGTGCATCATTATCAGCATTTCCGCGGCGGCATTTGCTGTGGGCGGCATCCTGTTGGCGGCGAAATATTTTGACTTCTCCGTGCGGTATTGCCTCCTCGGCTTGATTGCGTTGCCGATTGCGGCGGGGATTACCGTGCCGCTTTTGCATACCAATCAAAAAAAGTTGGCAAGGCGTATGGATGATACGCTGGAGTTGCACGAAAAAGTGCAAACTATGCTTGCCTTTGAACAGTCTACAGACAGCATGGCTGTGATCCAGCGGGAGGACACAAAAGCAAAACTGTCCCGCATTCCGACAAAACAGTTGCGTTTTCGCGCACCTGTTCTCTATGTTCTGCTCCCGATTTTAACCTTTGCGGTATTGATTGGCGCTATTGCGTTTCCGTCGGTAGCAGAGACAACCGATCCGCCGACACCCGACGCTGATGATCCGCCTAACAGAGAAATTACCGATTGGGAATGGAAAGCACTGGACGAGCTGATTTTGTATGTCGATCAGTCCGAGGCGGATGAAACTTATATGAAACCGCTGACCTTGCAAGCACTGGACGCGTTGCGTTCGCTTTTAAAGCAGGGCGTGTCGGAAGACAATTTGGGCGTGTTTGTCAATGTAACGGTGACCGAGGTCAATAATGCGGAAGCGGAAGCCAAGAAAGGCTTGGAAGCAGACGGACTTGCGGCAGATGTCTTAACGCGGCAGACCGACATTAATAAGGAAGTTTGCACCTATACCGTTGCGCGCCTGTATGAAATTTTCGGACTCTTACAGCCGGACATCGGAGACAAGACCGATGACCCGAATGACGAAGACGACAATTCGGGAAAAGAAGAATGGAACGGGGGCAGCAATCTGTCCATGGCAGCCAACGAAAAGTTGTTTGATGCCGATCTCGGTTATGTCTCATATCCCGATGTTATTAACACCTACTATAACAGCTTGAGCCAAGCGTTTCGGGAAGGCGTTTTGTCCGAAGAAGAGTGGGAAGCGTATATGAATGCCTACTTTTACTATCTGTACGGAACCAAAAACGACGACAGAGAAGACGGGCAGCAAGACCAAAACCAAAATTAAAATTGAAAATCAATTCCGTTTCGACGGAATCCTAAGGAAACACGGATTTAATGAGGTGGTACAGATTCGCCGCCTAATAAATCAGCGGTTCCCTAATATATAAACGGCGAAATAAACCGAAATGAAACATATGTCAAACAGGAAAGGAAACAGATACCAATGGAGCAGAATCAAAAGGTACTTGCCTTCAGCAAAAAAATCGAAACGCTGAAGACCGAGCTGAAGAAGGATATTGTCGGCATGAGTGATGTCGTCGAAGATGTCATTATTGCCATTATTGCGGGCGGCAACGTTTTGCTGGAGGGCGTCCCCGGTGTCGGAAAGACGCGTCTTGTACGTTCGCTCGGATGTGCAATGCACCTTCCGTTTTCTCGAATTCAGTTCACACCCGACCTGATGCCGTCTGATGTAACCGGCACCAATGTCATTGAAAAAACAGAAGAGGGAAAGATGGAAACCTCCTTCCGCAAGGGCCCGATTTTTGCAAACTTGGTGCTTGCAGACGAAATCAACCGTGCAACGCCGAAGACCCAATCGGCAATGCTGGAAGTCATGCAGGAGCACAAGGTAACGGTTGCCAATACTATCTATCGGATTGACGAGCCCTTCTTTGTTCTTGCTACGCAAAACCCGGTGGAGCAGGACGGTACCTATCCGTTGCCCGAAGCACAAATGGACCGCTTTATTTTCAAACTTTTGGTAAAATTCCCCTCCAAGAGCGAGCTGGCGGAGATTGTAACGCTGACCCAGCAAACCATGGAAGAGACGGCAACCGCTGTTTTGAGTGGGGAAGAGATATTGGAAATGCGCGAGCTTGCCAAAACGGTTCCCGTTATTGACGAGGTGCTTTCGTATGCGGTTGAGCTTGTAACCAATACCCATGCGGAGCTTCCGGGCGCACCCGATACGACTGTCAAGTACATTAAATACGGCGCTTCTCCTCGTGCGGCACAGGCATTGATTACCTGCGCCAAGGTGCGTGCTTTGATTGGTGGCAATTATAACGTATCCTTTGACGACATCAGCGCTTTGGCATATCCCGTATTGCGTCACCGTATTAAGATTAACTATGCCGCGCTCAGTGACGGGCTGACCGTTGACGATGTGATTGAAAAGCTTGTCGCCGAAACGCGCAAGCATCGCAAATAAAGCAAAACATGGCAGAATATGCAATTAACGAGGCATTTTTGCAACGAATTGAACGATTGCAAAGTGTCCTGAAAAATAATCTGGCAGGGCAGTTCGGCGGCAATCACAAGAGTAAACTGTACGGTTCCTCCTGCGAATTTGCCGATCATCGTGCATACCAACCCGGGGACGATATAACCAAAATCGACTGGAACGTCTATGCACGTACCGAAGCGCTGCAGCTGAAGCTCTATCTTGACGAGCGTCAGCTGCATACGCGCATTTATATTGACGCCAGCCGCTCCATGGATTTTGAAGGCGGAAAGAAAGCGCAGAATGCGCTGGAAATTGCCGCGACGCTTGCCTACCTTTCGGTGTGCGAGTTGGATCGCGTGTCGATTTATACCATTCGTGAAAGTCAAGTGGAAACGGTTATTTCCGACATGGTGGGCAGAGAACGGTTTTTGAACGAAATCGGCAAGCTCAATCAGATTACATTTGGTGGCGATTGTATGATTTCCGACGGCATCCTGCCGACCAAGGTGGGGTACGGGGACGGGCTTTCCGTGATTGTATCCGACTTTTTGACCGATCATGATTATGAGACCGCGATTGATTATTTGGCGGATAAAAAGCGCGATCTGCTTTGTGTGCAGACCTTGACGGCTGCCGAACTGAATCCGCAGATTCGCGGCAAGCATCATCTGTTTGACGCGGAAAGTCCAACTAAATTTTATCGCAAAAATATCGATCGGGAAGTGATTGCGGCATATAAAAAGGCGGTTGCCTATGTGCAAAACCGTATTCGCGGTTATTGCAATGCCAGAGGCGCCTCCTATTTGCTTGCAACCGATCAAAAACCTATCGATCAGCTGTTCTTTGAGCAGATGACGGCTATTGGGGTGTTGAAATGAGTTTTACCTATCCTATGGGACTTCTGGGACTTATCGGGATTCCTGTCCTGATTATCCTTTATATTATCAAAAGTCACTATGCGGAACAGACGGTTGCCTCTGTCTACCTTTGGAAGTTGAGTGAAAAGTTCCTGAAAAAAAAGAGACGCCTGCGTTTTGGCGGACTTTTGAGCTTGCTTTTGCAAATTTTGGCAGTTATCGCGATTTCCATGACCATTGCGGGGCCTGTCATTGTTTTGCCGGACGCAGCAAATGATTATTGCTTTGTATTGGATGCGTCGGGTAGCATGACCGCGCAGTGCGAGCAGAAAACCCGTTTTGAAGTGGGGAAGGAGCGGATTCGTACGCTGATTGAAGAATCCGAAGACGGCAGTACATATTCGCTGATTTTGGCAGGAACGACCGCATTTGAAGCATACGCCGGGGAAACCGATCGCGAAGTTGCCTTGACCATGCTTGATTCCTTACAGTGCGATTGGACAGATGCTTCCTGCGCCGATGCCCTTTCGATTGCACAGTCGTATTATACCGCCGATCATTCACCGTTGACCTACCTTGTGACCGATAAAGCCTATCAAACAGAGAATATCAATTTGATTAATGTATCCGAATCCGAAGAAAACTACGCGTTTGTTTCCTACGGATTTACAAAACAGGTGCCCATGCTTACGGTCAGCGGACAGGTTATTTCTTATGATAGAGACGCGGAAATTACGATTGAACTGTATGTTGACGACAAAAAGTGCGCACAAACGGTTGTGAATGCGACCCGCTTGATGCCGTGCGATTTTTCTGTGGAAACGGAATGCGAATCCTTTAGTGCATTGCGGCTGGAGATTGCCAATCAAGACGCTTTGATGCTGGATAATCAAGGTGTACTTTACAGCACAGGCGAGACAGAAAACAACAAAACGCTTTTGGTCAGCGATGCGCCGGCATATCTTGAATATGTGCTTCGCGCTTCCGGCAAGACCTCGGTTGATGTGGTCGCAACCGGGAAATACAGTCAGAACAGTGAAAGCTACACGGGCTATGGACTTTATATTTTCGACAGCTTTTCCGATCCGGATAAACTGCCGCAATCTTTGCCGAAAAATGCAACCGTTTGGCTAATCAATCCGACAAAAAGCATTCAAGGGGCAGGATTCGGTTTCCGTGAAATTGTAGAAGCGGAAGGAACGCTTGGGTCGAGCAGTCAAACAGGTGATGAAAAAGAGAATCCAACCGATGCAAGCGGTACCGATGCGGACGCCGACAATCAAGACGAGCAGCAGGAAAAAGAAAACCGTTTTGAGCCGACCTATACCACATCGACCTCGTCTTTTGTCAAAACACTGACCAAGGGACTGCTCGGACAGACCATCTCGGTCAAAAAATATGCACGTTATATTCCCGACCGCAACTATACCGGTTTGTTGAATGTCGGTAGCGACAGCCTGCTGTTTGTCGGAAACAATGAAAACGGGGACAGGCAGGTCGTATTTGCCTTTGACCTGCATGATTCGGATTTGCCGCTGCAAGCGGATTATCTGATTTTGATGAACAACCTGCTTACCTATTCTTTCCCGGCAGTGATTGAACAGACTCTTTATACGGTTGGAGACCATGCAACTGTCAATGTTCCGGCGGGGTGCACCGACATGCTGTTGCAGGCACCGTCCGGCAAGACTGTTTATCCCGATTTTTCCTCTTCTTATGCCTACCTTTCCCTGGAGCAGGCGGGTACCTATCACTTGACAGCCATGGTCAATGGGGAAGAACGAGAGTATTATTTGTTTGCGCAATTGCCCGCGACCGAAAGTTATGAGATTGCCGAAGAGTCGGCTCGCATGCAAATGCAATCCGATTCGACGGTTTCCGATGGCTTTTACGATAAATTAATCTGGTATTTTATTATTCTTGCGCTTGCATTTGTATTGGATTGGGGGGTGTACTGCTATGAGCAATATCAGCTTCGATAATCCGATTTTCCTGGCAGCGGGTATTCCGCTTTTGCTGGTTGTTTTGCTTCCGTTTTTCTTCTCGGTGCGTAAAAGCAATCGAAACATTCACAATGTTCTTTCCTTCATTTGCCACCTGCTTTTGGTTGTGACGGCAACGCTCGGCGCCGCGGGTATGGTATATGATGCCATGATTACCGAAACCAATGTCTATGTTCTTGCCGATGTATCTTATTCTTCGCAGAATCATTTGGACATTTTGGACGGTTATGTGCATGATGTAGAGCAGGCATTGCCCGATAATTCCAAAATGGGGCTGATTGCCTTTGGGCGTAATTATCAGATGCTTTCGGATTTGGGCGAAGAAATTGTCAGCGTGCGCAACGCCGATGCCGTTGAGACCGATGCAACCGATATTGCAGGAGCGCTTCGCTATGCGGGAAACCTGTTTGATGACGATGTTATCAAGCATATTGTATTGATTACAGACGGCGCGGAAACGATCGGCGGAGACAAGTTGGATGCCATTGTCGGAAAACTCAATGACGAGGGCATTTATATCGATGTCATCTTTTTAAACAATACCATTTCCGAAGAAGTTCGGGAATTGCAAATGACCGATGTCGCCTATACCGCTTCTGCCTTTGTCGGCAGGGAAGAAACCGCAGAGCTTACAGTCAATTCCAATAATGCCGAGCAGACGCATGTGTATATTGATGTTACCTGTGACGGCAAAACCGAGAGTTATGTACAGACGCTTTATAAGGGACAGAATCTTTTGTCGGTTCCCTTGCGTACCGAAACTGCGGGGGAATTTGCCTATACCATCAGTGTTCGTCCCGAAAACGCGGAGGACGATACCTCCTATTACAACAACAGCTGTCTGATTACGCAAACGGTCAATGAAAAGGTCAATGTGCTGTATCTCGGCGGTTCCTTGGAGGACTGTGCGGCAGGACAGAAAATTTACGGAACCGAAAATGTTCGTTACTTGACCAATCCGGACGAGATTCCTTTTACCGTAGAGGATCTTTGCATGTACGACGAAATTGTGTTGTGCAATTTTGATGTGCGTACAATGCTCAGTTGTCAGCAGTTTGTTTCCAGCTTGGACACGTTGATTTCCAAATTCGGGAAGACCTTGACCACCTATGGCAATACTTTTGTGCAAGAGGCTGCGGTCGAGCCCAATCAAACCCTTTCCAATCTTTCGGGATTGCTTCCGGTTACGGTAGGGAATCCTGATCAGGACACCCGTTTGGTTGTGCTCTTGATGGACATATCGATCAGTATGAATTTCAGCAGTCGTTGGGATGTTGCCCATGCGGCGATAGAAAAACTGATTGAATCGCTCAACGAAAACGATATGGTTATGGTAATCGGCTATGCGGGCGATTACTGCATCATGCACCCTGCAAAATACTTGAAGGATAAGCCGGAGGTTTTGGAACACATTTCGGACTATGAGCCGCGCAACGGCACGGTGTTGAAGGATGCGATGGCATATGCGTATGAACAGATTTCCATGCAGAGATTCCACCACCGTGAGTTGATTTTGATTTCCGACGGTTTGTTTTATGCCGATACCGAAGAGGAATGTATCGCACTTGCCGAAGAAATGTCAGAACAAAACATTGTTATTTCCGCAATCGGCATTACGCCTGCCAATCAAGATGCAGGTCCGTTTATGCGAAATTTGGTTGAGAATAAAAACGCTAACGGAAAAGGCTATTATAAAGCAATTCAGACCGAAAAGGATCTTGATTATGTCATGGACAGCGTAGCCGAGCAAATGGCAGAGGTGCGGATAGAGGGGAGCAATTATGTTTTGACGCTTCGCCGTCCGCAGGAAGCGGTGCTTTCCGGCGTTGCTTCTTTGCCTGCCGTGCAGGGATTTTGGTACAGTGCCAATAAAACCGGAGCAACCTCGGTTATTACGGCAAAATACTATCGTGACAAGGTGTATTCGCTGGATGTGCCGATTTATTCTTACTGGAATTACGGAAACGGGAAGGTTGCCTCTTTCCTGTCGGATATTACGGGTGATTGGACACAAACCTGGCGCAGTGAGAACGAGGAGCGCTTTTTGACCAATATCCGTGCTTCTCAGCTGCCGAAACAGCAGATAGATCTGCCGTTTTTGGTTACGTTTGACACAGAAGAGAATCGCACGCATATCAGTGTTACGACGGCATCCTTCCGCAATGAATCGGTTCTGACTGTAACCATGACCGACCCCGACGGGGAAATGCAAACCAAAACGCTTTTCTTTGATTCGGAAAATTATGTTGCTGTTTTTGACACCGATCAGGTAGGGCGATATACCTTCCACTTGGTTTATGATTATGCTACATTGCATTACGAGACCGATGTTGCGTATGCGATTTCCTATTATCCCGAGTACGATAGCTTTACAACCTATACGGTCGCTTCACTGTATCGTTTGATTAGTGATAACGGAGAGGTATCGCAAGATGGGAAACTCAAAATGGACCATTCGGATTCCGCAACACGTTCCTATCATTTTTCCTTTACGGTACCCTTGATGATTGCTTGTATTGCACTCTTTGTTTTGGATGTAGTGATTCGCCTGATTCGCTGGAGAGACATTCGTTCGCTCTTTGTGCATAAGCGCAGACAATTGGACAAACAGCAAAAGAAGGCGATGAAACAAATACAACAAAAAAAGCACGAGCAACCTTGAGCATGTGCGAAAGAAAGAAGGTCGATTGAACTATGAAAATAAAATTTATGACCGCTCTTGTCTGCGTTATGCTCGCCTTGCTTCTTTGCACGGGGTGCGAGCTTGGCAGTTACCAAGATCATCCGGGTGCAGTCGGGACCGGTTCCAATACCGATTCCGCCGACAATACGACCGAAACGAAAGATTCGCAGTCCGGGGAGTTCCCCGGGGACGATACTTCCAATCCGGTGCAAAATGACGATCCCGTGGATGAGAAAACACCGTACACGGTTTCCCTTTACTACAAAAACCAGCCGTTTACACCGGGAGACGCTAAAATCAATGTGATTTGGCACGGTCAAAACAGTGATATTGTGGTGGAGTTGGATCAAAATGGGGAAGCCAGCGCGGGCGTTTTGGACGGTGACTATGAGGTGTATTTGTCCGGATTACCCGCGGAATACAGTTACAATCCCAATGTATACCGGGCAACAGGAACCGATCGTCATGTGCAAATGATTATTACAAATGTTCTGGAAGCCGAAAAAGGCGACGGTGGCATTCATGCAACCCCGTCGAATATGGCAATCTACCAGTCGGGCGGATGTTATGTCGTCAATTATCAAGGAACCTATCGAGCAACCTGCGAAAAAGGGCAGTATATTTATTTTGAATATACGCCGGATATGCAGGGCAGATATGTTGTGGAATCGCTTTGCAATGTTTATGATGATGAAATTAACCCGATTTTGGAAATTTATAACGGAACGGTGGCATTCAAGTGGCTTGCCGAAACGCGAGATACGGGCGGTGCTTCCCTTGATGGCGGATTCACCAAAAATTTCAAATATCAGATTGACGCTGCCAATGTCGGTCCCAGTTATACATTTGGTATTTCTGCTGTCAGTAAAACGGGAGAATACCCGGTTACGGTTGATTTTTCGATTACCTACATAGGGCCTTATGATTCGGGTGCCGATGTGGTAAAGGTGATTACAGCCGTGGACGCTGACGGTATTCCGAATGCAAAAGATACGAATGAGACGTTTAACTATGCAGATGTGGGGACCAAGCATTTTGATGGGTCCATGTATCGGTATGACGGAGATACGGGACTGTATCGCGTTTATGATGAGGACAGATATGCCGAAAACGGCGGTTGGGGACCGTATCTGTGTGTGATGATTGACAAAGCAATCCCTTGCTATACGACAACAACCTTGTATAGTGCCAACTGGGTCGGACTGGGGCAAAACTTCTTGACATTGCGTGTGCGTGACAAAGAATACGACGGCTATATTACCTACGATTACGAGAAATTTATACGAGAATCTTACTACAAAAAGTGCAACAGTGACGGGGTGTGTTATGTTACGGCGGAAATGAAAGAGTTTTTGCAGCTGTACGCCACCAATTACACGCTCTGGACAGACCATGTCTGCGCAACCGAAGGCTCTCCCGAAGACTACGGGTACAGTGCGGCGCAGGACGATCTCTGGCTTTTTGCTTGCGGATTCTATGAAAATGGGAGGTAATAAAAAATGAAAACGGAAATAAAAAAATGCGGCTGTCCTGCCGCTTGGATAGGAAAAGGGTGTTTGCTTTTCCTTGTGCTTTTGCTTTCTTTTTCGGCGCTTGTTTCTTGCAGCAATCAACCGACTCTTACGCAAATTACGGTAGAAGGGTACACAGAGGATTTTTTTGTGGGAGATACCTTTGAAACAGGAAGTGCGTTTGCCGTATATGCGGTTTACAGTGATGGCAGTCGTGCGGATGTGACTGCGGATGCAACCGTGACAACAGAAAAGGGAATGGACATGGGAACGGCAGGCGATTACATGATCACCGTTTCTTACAAGGGCAAAAAATGCGTTTACACAATTTATGTCAACGATTCGGAAATGGAACTGAAAGAGTTGCGCGCAGATGTTGCAAACGGCAAAACAACCTACCTTTTGGGAGAAACCTTGACCTTGGAAGGCATTCGCTTGATCGGTATTTATGAGAATACGCAGGGAAGACGGATAGAGCGGGAATACACCGATCTTTCTGCCTTGAAAACCTCTCTGTCCGACGAGAACGGAGAAATCAGCGGAACCGCTTTCCCCGCCTTTGGTAAATATACGGTTACGGTTGCAAGCGGTAATATTTCCGCTTCTTACGAGGTTACGGTAAACGGCGCAGATCTTTCCACCGTTTCCGGCGCAATTTTCGCGGCAGAGTACGGAAAGCGTTATGTAAACGGCGGGAATATGACCATCACCGATACCTTGGCGGTTTCACAAAGCAGCTGGACACAGTATGTTTTCGGAGATAATTATACCTGCATTCAAGAAATGCAGGACGAGACATATACGGGAGACCCCATGCGGGAATACCATTACAGTCAGGATACAGAGACGGGAAAACTGCTTTCCGTTTTGCTGGATCACGGTGAAATTGTTCCCAGCAATGTTTTTGTCCTGGATGTTATGGAAGGCGTGCCGATTTATTTGTGGTGGCACGAAAACACCGAATACGGGATGGAAGCGGCAATCCGAAATATGTATGCAGTCGGAGCGAATGACCCCAACCACGATTATACAGAAACGATTGATACGGAAAAAAGGCAGTATTCCTTCTCGTTCGGATACCGTCAAAAACGGATTACGGGTGTTGAGGATGACGATTACTATTTTGAAAATCGAGTAGAATTTGTTCTTTCGGAGGAATATGCGATTGTTTCCGCGTCTCTGACGCAAATACTTTACACCTCCGGATTTGAAACCGACACCGCGGGGCATACGACAGTTTCCGATGTGGACAGCTTCAGCTATAAGGTTGAAATCGGCACAGTACAAACAATCGGAGAGCGAACTGTCAAAAATCCCTATTCAAACGACAATTTGACCATGGAAAGTTTTGATTTGCTGTATAATGGCAAGGTTTTGCAGGACGGAGATGTGATTAACGGAAATGCGGGAATGGAATTGACCATTCGCATTGATAATATTTTGCCGGAGACCGCAAGCTTCAATGTTGACCCCGTTTATTTCTCAGACGGCATACAAACGCCTGTGTCCACCATTTTGGTGGCAACCGGCTTTACTGCACATACCAATACCACAAGCCCCAATATTATTCGAATCCATTTGTCGGCGGGCGGGGAATGGGAATTGATTGTTTCCACCGCAAAGGTGACCAAGCACATTAAATTCAGCGTGATAGGTGCGGCGCCCGAAACATTGACCACCGAACTTTATAATACGGCATACGGTTCTTTTTCCAAGAGTACCAATGTAACCGGTATGGTCGGGGCAACCATTTATTTCCGCGCGACGCCCAATCAGTATGCAAACGGCAGTTACAAGACCGAGCTGACGGTCGGTTCGTCAGACGATGCAACGCTTGTCAAGACTGAAATCAACGGAATGGAAGCGTGGGCATTGACTGCCCAAAAGGCGGGAACCTACGAGGTCTTGATGACCTCTTCGGTAGCACCGGAGGTAACCTGCAAACTTTCGTTTACCATTGTCGACATTCCGAACTTTGAAGAATTGCTTAACGGCACATACAGTGTGACCGATACGGAAGGAAACGTATATGTGTTGAACTTCCAATACGATGCCACGCAGACTGCCATAGGCGGAACATTGGAGGTTCGGTATCAGCCGGTTGGCGGCAAAGAACAAACGCAAACCTTCCGCTATTCCACCTCGGAAAGCAATTTGGCATTGACACTGGAACCGATTGCGGGAGAATCGCTCGGCATCGCTTTGAAAATCAATGCTGTCGGCAAGCTGGTTCTTGAGGACCGTTATAATGTCAACTATATCGTAAATCCGTAAATGTTCGAGCGATTTTTTGAAAATTTTGTGTAAAATGTCCCTTGCAAAATCGCTTTAAAAATGGTATACTTTACTTACAACGTGTTGCTCACCAGCGTAATTCCGGTTGCGCTGTGTGGGGAACACGTTTTTGTTTTTGCCTTTTTGAGGCAATGGAAACGGAGGAATCTTATGGAACAAACAAACGCTTCGCTCGGAAAAGACCGTGTCGGTCGATTGATGCGAAAATATGCCATCCCTTGCGTTATTTCACTTTTGGTAGGGGCACTTTACAATATTGTTGACCAAATTTTTATCGCCAACGCCGATTATCTCGGTTCGTTTGGCAATGCCGCCAATACCGTCGTGTTTCCGTTGACCGTGATTGCATTGGCAATTGCCGTCATGATTGGAGACGGTGCCTGCGCTTTTATCAGTATATGCCTTGGGCAAGGGAAGGAGAAAGACGCCCAAAAGGGTGTTGGAAACGCGGTGCTTTTGACGATTTTGAGCAGTTTGATTTTGACAGCCGTTTACTTGATTTTTGCCGACGGTTTGATAGCATTGTTCGGCGGGACCGTCAACGAAGAAACCTTTTCGTATTCGCGGGAATACTTTTTTTACATATCAATCGGCATTCCGTTTTATATGTTTGGGCAGGCTATGAACCCGATTATTCGTGCCGACGGCAGTCCGCGGTTTGCCATGGCTTCCACGCTTGCCGGTGCCGTTGTCAATCTTTTTTTGGATCCCCTCTTTATTTTCGTTTTTCGTATGGGAATGGCAGGTGCGGCAATTGCTACGGTGATAGGGCAGGTGCTGACGGCGGTGCTGTCGCTTGCGTACCTGTTTCATATGAAGACAGTCCCTGCGAAACAGGACGCTTACCGTCTGCACGGTGCCGTGTGTAAAAGGATGCTTCTTTTGGGGATGACCAGTTTTTTGTCGCAAATCAGCCTGGTTGCCTCTATGGCTGCCATCAATAACATGCTGCGAAAATACGGAGCCGTCGATGCTGTTTTCGGACAGACCGAATATGCGCAAATTCCCATGGCGGTGGTCGGGATTGTAATGAAATTTTTTCAGATTGTAATATCGGTTGTGGTCGGCATGGCGGCGGGCTGTATTCCGATTGTCGGCTACAATATGGGTGCGGGCGAGAAAGGGAGAGTGCGCAAGCTGTTTACCTATTTGCTCATATCCGAAGCCACGGTCGGTCTCTTGGCATTGCTTTTGGCAGAGATTTTTCCCGACCGCTTGATTGCCGTTTTCGGCGCTAAAAACGAAAGTATTTACTATACGGAATTTGCAATCAAGGCCTTTCGTGTTTATCTCTGTATGATGGTGCTTGCTTGCTTAAACAAAGCCTGCTTTATCTTTTTGCAAGCGATGGGAAAAGCAGGAGAATCCACGATTCTTTCGGTTGTTCGCGAGGTTGTGTTCGGCGTTGGATTTGCATTGATTTTACCGCTCTTTTTTGGACTGGACGGTGTACTGTATTCAATGCCGGTTTCCGACCTTTTAACCTTTTTGATTGCTGTTGTCCTGATTTTTAGAACCTATCGACAATTGCGTGCGTAGGGACACCGTTTCCGATAAGGCACAGAACATACAGAATATACAGAATATAGAATAAACGCTCGTTGTTTTCCTGCCGAAAACAGCGAGCGTTTGTACTGTCGTATTATTTGTGATATGCCGTTCCCTTACTGATGTTCAAGCAACGGTAAACCGCTTCATAAAGCATAACACGCATCAATTGATGCGGGAAGGTTAACTTGGAAAAAGAAAGGCGCAAATTTGCCGCTTCTTTGACTTCGCCGGACAAACCGTGAGAACTTCCAATCAAAAAGCACACAGTGGACATGCCGCTAAGTGCAATGCTGTCCAGTTTATCGGCAAGATCTTCGGAGGAAAACTGCTGTCCCTCCACGCAAAGCGCGATTTTGTACGATTTCCCTCCTGCCGCGGCAAGCAACGCTTTCCCTTCATTTTGCAATGCCGATGCGATTTCGGCGGCGGAAGGAGACTCCGGCAACCGTGTTTCGCGAATTTCCACCTGTTCTACGCGGCAAAATCCGGAGAGTCGTTTGACATATTCCGCGCATGCACGGCGCAAATAGTCTTCTTTCAGTGTCCCGACCGAGAGAAAGCGAACGGTTAACACGGTGTTTTCGCCTCCTGTCGGACAAGCCATGTAATCGCATCGGGTGCGGCAACACAAATATGGGCATCGTCACTGCCGATGACCGATACGAAAGCATCCCTTGCGAGATCGGGATGATTGTTTTGTTCACTCAGGTGTGCAAGCAAAAAATGTTTTGTGCCGCTTGCATACAGTTCGGCTGCAAAAAGAGCCGCATCGGGATTGGACAAATGCCCACGCGGGGAACGGATCCGTGCCTTGAGTTCTGCCGGATAAGGACCGTTTTTCAGCATTTTCGGGTCATGGTTGGATTCCAGAACGACCGCTTCACAGCCGCTAAGACCCGTGCGCAGGGCATCGGTTACATGTCCGATGTCGGTGGCAACGCCGAGCGAGACGGTTTCTTCTTGTCCGCGAATTTCAATACGGTATCCGCAGGCATCCGCACTGTCGTGCGGTGTGGGAAAAGAAGTGACGGTCATATCTTTGACCGTGACCGAATATGCGGGCAGTTCAATTTGCAAACAGCGGCAAAGAGCTTCATCCTTGCTGGTTTTGTAAATCAGAGAGGATTTATACAGTATGTGGATTGGAATTTGATGCTTATGGGTCAATACGGGAAGTGCGGAAATGTGATCGGTATGCTCGTGTGTGATAAAAATGGCGTCAATCGCGTCAGCACTTGCGCCTGCCTCTTCCAACGCACGGCAAAGTGCGCGGGCACTCTTGCCCGCGTCAATCAAAATGGTTGCTTGCGGGGAACGGATCAGCGTCGCGTTCCCCGTCGAACCGGAATACAGGGTACATATTTCGTAAGGAATCAAGGTGTATTTTCTCTCTTTCGGTGAAATTTCAAGGAAAATCAAAGCACGCGGTTTTTGTTTAGAGGTGCCCTTCAGACAGAATAGGCGCCGAGACAGAACGTAAACCGAAAAAGCAATTGACCGAACAGATTTTTCAGATACGGTTCCCAAATAAACAAAATGCACGCTTCGCAAATGAGGGTGACAAGGAAGGGAATCAAAAAGGTCAAAAGCCAGAGAGAACTTTGCCGCCTTGCTTCCGCACGCGCCAAAACAGCGTTTTTCTGTTCGATGGAAAGCGTATCGGGCAACATTTCGGGAGTTACGCCCTTGTAGACAAATCCCTGATTGTATACAAAATAGATGATCAAAAGCACAGCAGGAATCAATACGTATGCCGCCATCAAAACTTTGATCCAAAAAACGGAATGAATCAGCGCGATTAAAATGTAATACAATGCGAAGATTACGATTGTGTTGACAAGAGTAATCCAAAGGCGTTTTTTGGCGGTGGCGGAGAGTTTCTTTTTGGGTTGCGATTCCCGTTTTTTATTGGTGTTTTGCTCCATTGAGGGCAAAAGATTCGGCTTTTTTGAAAACAGTCCCATAGCTGCACCTATTGCAGTCGGACGGCACCGACCGAGCGGACATGCAAAACCTTGCACGCACCTTTTCCGAAGGTGTTATCCATGCAAGCGGCAAAAGAGGCGACATCGGCTGTCGGAACAAAGGCTTGAATGGTTCCCGCAAATCCGCCGCCGTGTACGCGACAAGCGGCGCGCTTTCCCGCCAAAGCATGCTCCGCAAGGCAAAGTGCCAAGGAGAGTCCCTGTTCGCTTACATTTTTAACCGTATAGAGATTCTGCAGATATTCAAAGGAAGAGTGCCCGGATGCACGTACACCGCTTAAAAATTCGTCCAAGCGATTGGAGCGTAAGGCATCGACCTGCGCAAGCACACGACGGTTTTCGGCAAAAAAGTGCAAGGCGCGTAAAATCGCACGGTCGCCGACCGTTTTTCGCAGAGAGGGAATTGCGGCAATGACCGATTCTTCATCGGTTTCACGCAAAACAGTTACACCCAATGCTCTTGCCACCGCCTTCATTTCTGTCGGAACCGAGGCGTAATCCTCGGTCAAATCCGCATGATTTCCGCCGGTGTTTACAATGCACAGGCAATATCCTGCCGCCGTCAAATCAAACGGTACAGGTGTGATGTGCGGCAGTGCAGGATCGGCAAAATCAATGGCGACAATACCGCCGTGCGCGCAGGCAACCTGATCCATTAAACCGCACGGTTTTCCGAAAAATCGATTTTCCGCTTCACGGGCAAGCTCGGCAATTCGCACGGCTCCTACTGTTCCGGCATTGTAGAGATGGTTTAGTGCGGTACCGATTAAGACTTCAAATGCGGCAGAAGAAGAAAGTCCGGAGCCTCCCATTACCTCGGAAGAGATGCAGGCATCAAATCCACCGACCGACAAACCGTCTGCCGCAAATCCCGTATACATGCCTGCCACAAGTGCGGCAGATGTGCCAAAGCGGGCAGGATCGGGTTCCCGATAGGTTTCCATATCTACCGTAAACGGAGCAAAGCCTTCGCTGTCGATTCGAATCAAATGATCGGAGCGCGGGGCAACCGCCGCAATGGTGTCAAGATCGATCGATGCGGCGATGACACAGCCATGATTGTGATCGGTGTGGTTGCCTGAAAGCTCTGAGCGTCCGGGAACCGAAAGAAGCATGATCGGGCGTTCGTCGCCGTAGAGAGAGCGGAAACGTTCGACCAGTAAAGACAGACGCCGTTTCGCGCGCGCGAGCGTATCGGCTGTCTCATATATAGTTGATAAGGTGTCGTCCGCATCGCCTTGCAAAAGGGAGGCAGACAGCGCTTTTATATTCATATTTTTGATTTCCTCACATAAAATGTATTACAGCGTGCAATCATTGCAAAAATGAATGTCAACGCTAAGATGGTATAGGACAGTATAGGACAGTAATTGCAGAATGTGCGATATTTCTTTAGGGTACCTCCGTAAATTCCGTATACGTCGCACTGTCAAGACTTCGGTGCATACTGCATTATGAGAGGTACCCTT